>JACRGX010000012.1 GCA_016212185.1 Nitrospirota bacterium | reverse complement strand
TGCGAGGTTTTTTATGTGACAAAAGTTACGAGGGCGGGGTATGTATATGAATAGGATTGACTCAACATAAGTATTTTATGCTATTTTATATAACGTCATATATGCCTTCAAATCTTTAAGAAAGCAATAATGATTATTATCTGTCATGCTGCAAAAAGTTTTCAGCATTTGCTTTTAAACTGTTTGTAAAAGGCAGCATGACAATAAAGGTATTGCCTTAAAGTTTTTCAGACATACACGCCGTTATAATATAAATGGTTTGCAGCCTTTTAATTTTAACTTATAACTTTTCACCGTAGTACTGGGGGTGTAGCTCAGTTGGGAGAGCGTCTCGTTCGCAACGAGAAGGTCAGCGGTTCGATCCCGCTCACCTCCATTTTTTTGAATATAAGAATTAGAGTGTGGGGCGTGGAATACCACGCCCCCTGCTGCTTTACCGTTTGACTAATTTGAATATTTAGCGTAATATAATGTCATACGATGTAATTCATCCGTTGAAAAGGAGTTTGCCATGCCTACTGTTCAAAAAAGCATCAGGATTCAGGAAAAGACGCTTAAACAAGTTGAGAACATTGCCCGTGAATCCGGCAGGGAATTTTCTGCTGTAGCAAATGCATTGCTTGAAGAAGCAGTAAAAATGCAGCGCTGTCCGGGCATAATTTTTACTGAGGGCACTTCCGGGCGCAGGGCGAGGATTGCAGGTACAGGCATAGAAGTATGGGAGATTATTGCAGCTTATAAAGGGGTAGACAGGGATATTAATCGTCTGCGTGAGGCCTATCACTGGCTTGCCGAGCAGCAGTTGCGTTCCGCTGTTGGTTATTATAAGGCATATCCTGAAGAAATTAACCGCCTTATAAAGCAGAATGAAGAACTGACCAGAGAAGTTGTTTATAAAAAATATCCATTTCTCTCAAGAGATATTCGTTGAAATATTACATTGATGAGGACATCAGCCCGACAATTGCAGAAATCCTGAAAAAACATCATATAGATGCCATAAGCGCTTATGAAGCCGGAATGGCACAAGCTGCCGATATAGAGCATCTTCGGCGCGCTGCATCTGAAAGAAGATGTCTTATAACCCGCAACAGGAATGACTATATCCGCTTAACTGTGCAGTTCTTTAACGAGCATCACCCGCATAATGGAGTGCTGATAATGCCCTATACGCTCCCCGGCGATAAATTCTCTTTCATAGCGAAAGCCATTATTAAATATGACTCAAAACACCCGCAAGATTCCTTAGAGCCGTATACTTTTGATTTTCTTGAAGCATAGTTTTTATTTGAGACGCTGACTAAAGGGTGGGGCTTGGCTATGCCAAGCCCCACCTGTTTAAAGTCGTCATTCCGTGCCTGACACGGAATCCAGTTCTATAACCTGTCATGCTCCGATTTAATCGGGGCATCCAGATTTTCTTCTCCTAAAGAAATTTCTTGCTCCCAATGTCGCCCCGCCGGTTAAGAAAAGAATAGAGCTGATGGGTTCAGGGGCGATGGCGCGTCCGTTACGAATGGCAATGGCACTGAAGCTGTCATAACTCTTTCCCCCGTCGTAGTCCTGGCCGCCGTCGTTAGTATTGAAGAACCACGCGAAAGTTGGACTATCCTCGGTACCCGTCCAGTAATAGGCATGTGTCAAATTCTGAAAGTCACCCTTGTTTATCAGTCCCAAATATGCAGAATTATCGAGTTCCGTATAATACAGATGCCCCATCTCGCTGCCAGTGCAGTCATAGTGCCTACAAAGCTCTGAGCCATCTTGGTTTAAAGCTGTCGGCAACCGCCAATCAGTATAAGTATTAATACCGAAAGTAACTGATAATGCATCTGCCCAGCTTACCTGATTCTGCCATGTATTAGCTGTGTTCGTATAATCATACCACGTGACATTACGGTCAGTATCATAGATGAGGTTGTATGTACCATGTGTGGATGTACCCTGTCCTAAGAGCTCCAATGCGGCATGAGACTGCATGGCAAATACTAAGACCATTACCAATAAAACAATACTTAAAACTAAAAACTTTGATACTTTCATTTTTTAATCCCCCCTTATTTTTTTTTGGTAAACAACGATACTGCGATTCCCCCTCCTTTCTTTTTGATAGTGCTAAGGCAAAAAATATTTACAGTACAAAATTATCACTTTTTTTACACTACCCCCCCATTTGTCAAGAGTTTTTATAAAAAACTTATAGGAGCTATAAGAATTATTAATAATGACTAATGCCCTTGTTTTTTAGTCATTGCGAGTCCTGATTTTTCGGGACGTGACAATCTCACCGGAAAATACGGGATTGCTTCGCTTCACTCGCAATGACGATTTTTTATCTGTTTGTTGCATTCTCTTTTAATGACAGGTAAAATTAAAGACATTGCGGATGTATTAAAAGAATTTAAAAGAAAAAAACGCTTTGTTTTGTCAGGGTAATGCATTAGTGAATTAAACTGCATTAAGAAAAATTGCTTAAACCATATATCCTTAAAAAACTTCTTCTTTTAATCCCCCTTCTTCTCGGCATCACTTTCATCACCTTTGCACTGATAAAGGCGCTGCCCGGAGATCCTGTCACATCCCTTGCGGGCGAAAGGGCAAATCCGGAGACTATGGAACGCATCAGGCAGCAGATTGGAACTGACAAAAACTTTATATCCCAGTTTGCGGGATATTTAAATCTTGTTGTAAAAGGCGACCTCGGCAGGTCTTATTACACGCAGAGACCTGTGGCTCAAGATATAGTTGAAAAGTTCCCTAACACGCTTAAGCTTGCAATAGCGGCAATGCTTATAGCGGCGCCGGCAGGCGTTGTGCTTGGAATCATCTCAGCCACAGGCTCAAGGAGGAAAAATTTCTTTGGAAATTTTTCCTCCTTGGTTTCAATTGGCGGTATAAGTATACCTGTATTCTGGATAGGGCTTATATTGATGTACATCTTTTCATTTTACTTGAAATGGCTGCCGCCTTCCGGCACAGGGGACATAAGGTTTTTAATCCTGCCTGCAGTGACGCTTTCCCTGCCTGCGGGGGCATCTATCGCACGGATTTTAAGGACGGCAATGCTTGAAATTATAGGGCAGCCTTTTATAAAAACTGCAAGGGCAAAGGGTCTGAAGGAAAATGTAATATGGTTCAGGCATGTGCTTAAAAATGCAATGATACCGCTTGTGACTATTATAGGACTTGATTTCGGGAGCTATCTTAACGGCGCAGTCCTTACAGAGACAATATTCGGCTGGGACGGCATCGGCAGGTTTACGATGGAGGGGATTATCAAGAGAGACTACCCGGTTGTGATGGGATGTCTATTAACGGGCACAACGGCATTTATTTTGATAAACATGTTTGTTGATTTGTTATACCACTATCTTGACCCGAGGGTAAAGTATAAATGAGAAATGAGAAGTGAGAACTGGAAACTAAAAAAATGGGAAGTAAAATAGCAATTGCGATTTTGATATTAATAACAGTGGCATCTGTTTTTGCGCCTTTGCTGACTAACTACGACCCGGTAAGAATTGACCTTGACAGCATCAAAGAACCTCCCGGCCTCAGTCATCCCTTTGGCACTGACAACAAGGGCCGGGATATTTTAAGCCGCATTCTTTATGGAGGGAGGCTTTCAATCGGTATTGCTGTGACAGCAGGGGTTATTTCCCTCTGTTTAGGGCTGACGGTTGGTCTTATTGCAGGTTATTTCGGCGGCAGGGTAGATATGGCGCTTATGATGCTTGTTGACCTAATACTTTCGTTCCCCTCGCTTCTCCTCGCAATAGGCATATCTGTCGTCTTCCCTCCCGGGGTTTTTACTGTTGTTATAGCTATTACGGCTGTCGGCTGGGCTTCATTTGCAAGGCTTATAAGAGGAAATGTTCTAAGTCTCAGGGAATTTACTTATATTGATTCGGCAAGGGCTCTCGGATGTTCTGATGCAAGGATTATAGTAAGGCATATTCTTCCAAATTGCCTGCCGTTTAGTTTTATTGTGTTAGGGCTTAAATTGGGAGGTTACCTGCTTACGGAATCAGCGCTGAGTTTTCTCGGTCTCGGCGCACAGCCGCCGGCGCCGACGTGGGGGTCAATGATAAGCATTAACAGAATATATATATTATCGGCGCCGTGGATGGTGATATTTGCGGGACTGGCAATATTTGCAACTGCAGTCTGTTTTAATATACTCGGAGACATGCTGCGAAATAAAATGGATTTCAAATTTGAAATTTGAGATTTGAAATCACCTTAAGTTTATCCGCCTGCAGCTATCCGTTCTTCTTCTTCCTGACGGGTCTTGCAGTCAATGCATAAAGCGGTGACAGGCCTTGCCTCAAGCCGTTTAATGTCAATTGGATTAGCGCATTCCTCGCAGATACCGTAATTCCCCATGTCTATCCGGTCAATGGTTTCGTCAATTTTTTTTAAAAGCATCCGCTCCCTGTCTCTTAACCTGAGCATAAAGTTCCTGTCTGTTTCAGCAGTAGCCTGATCGCCCATATCAGGGAAGTTTATCTCTCCCGGAAGGCTGTTTAAGGCCTCTTCAGCCTCTTTAAGCAGCATTTCTTTTTGCGCTATGAGACTCTTCTTAATCTCAAGAATCTTCTTTTCCCTCAGCGATGGTTTGCCGGAGCTTTTGGCAGTGGCTTTTTTGACCGCTGGAGATTTTTTGCCCGCAGAAGCCGGTTTGGCTCTAACTGTTTTTTTCGGAGGCGATTTTTTGGATTGCTTCTTAACTTTTTTTGTTGCCTGTTTGGAAGTCGTTTTCTTAGCTATCTTTTTAATTTTCTTTGCCATGCAAAAACCTCTTTTCAGGGAAGATAAAAAACGGGATATAGACTAACAAATTTTATAGATTAAGTCAAACATCAGGACAAGTTTTGCATGGCCTGTTTAAAAGATAACTCTGGTTCGCCTATGAACTCAACCCCTCCCTTGATATTTACGCCTTCGCTTCTGACCCACTTGACTATCCCGACGCCGGGAGGCACCGGATTCTTTCCGTTGTTAAATATGAGGACATGTCCGGGCTCAATAGGGTAATCGGTCAGGAGGCTTATGCCGCCGTTGCTTATGTCTAACGTAGTGCCGCCTGCCGTTATTTTTTTTAACTGGTGAAGTTCTATGTCGTTTAATGAAAATTTAATTGCCGCACTATGCGGTTCGCGTTTATGCTTCCTTCTCTCTGAATTTTCAAGTGATGCAGGAACCATATAATTTAAATTTCTCATACTACCACCCCCAATAGAAATTATAATAATACATTATATAATTATAAAAAATTATACAAGCATAAATTAATATTACGAAACAGCGGCTACCGTATCTTTAGGCTTTGCCGTTTTTTTAGCAGCGGCAGCCTGTGCAATTTCCTGATAATTAAAGGTTCCTGTTATAGCTGTAACCGGGCATTTGGATGTGCATATGCCGCAGCCGATGCATTTATTCTGGTCTATCGCATGAAGTTTTTTATGTTCTCCGGAGGCTGCATTGACAGGGCAGACCTTTGTGCATATGGCACAGCCGATGCATTTTTCCGTAATAAAAGCCTTTGGTCTGTGCGGTATGTAGTCCATGATTGCCTTTGAAGGACATTTAGCCGTGCAAAGCCCGCACACCCTGCATTTATCAAGATTGATTCTTGAGAGATTATTTTCCACCAGCGGAGCGTTATAAGGGCAGACCTTTACACAGATGCCGCATCCGGTACATCCGGGCTTACAATTTTTTTTGGTTTCAGCGCCTTTGTCTTTTGAATGACATCTTATCAGAACCTCTTTTGCAGAAGGTAAAATTTCAATGACTTTTTTGGGACATGCCTGGGCGCATTTACCGCATGCAGTGCATTTCACCGGATTAATTACCGGAAGATGGTCATCACTCATAATTATTGCGCCGAATGAACAGACATTTGCGCATGTGCTGTAGCCCAGACAGCCGTAGATGCAGGACTTGTCCCCTCCGCTTGAAAGGACGGCAGCCCTGCAGTCCGCAATTCCTTCATATTTAAATCTACGCGCTGATTTGGACATGCCTCCCTGACAGAACACCCGTGCAATTTTTGGCTCTAAGGCGCTCATTGCCTTGCCCGTAATTTTAGCAACGGCTTCTGCTGAGGCCTTTCCGCCCGGTGTGCATAAATTAGGCGCAACCTCAGGTTTTAAGACTACTGCCTCTGCATACTGCCTGCAGCCTGCAAAACCGCAGGCGCCGCAATGGGCATGGGCAAGGCACTCTGAGACTTGGTCAATGCGGGGGTCTTCCTGAACGGCAAATTTTTTAGCTGCAAAGGCAAGACCAATTCCGAATATGGCGCTGATTCCGGCTAAGAATATTGCGGAAAATTTTAAGACCTGAGCTAAATCCACATATTCTTTTGCCTCAACCCCTCCGCCGACGCCGAGCATGGGAAGCGGGATGTGGTTTATCAGGTTAATTAAATCAATCAGTGTTTTTGTAATGTTAAAGTCAAACATTGAGCAACCTCTCTGGGTTCAAGGGGCCAAGGGGTCAAGGATTCCAGTGATGGAATTAATTTTTTTAAAAAATTTTTCACGTGAACCCTTGAACCCACGAATCCTTGAACCCTTTATTTTACAGAGTTATAAGCCCTGAAAACCCCGTAAATGCAAGCGCGATAAGTCCTGCCACAATAAATGATATCGGCATTCCTTTAAACGGCGCCGGTATGTCTGCCAATTCCAGCTTTTCGCGTATGCTTGCCATAATAACCAGCGCAAGCGCAAAACCCAGTCCGGAACCAAGACCGAAGGCCATGCTTTCTATAAAAGAATAACCCTCCCCGGCGTTTATCAGCGGTACTGCAAGTATTATGCAGTTGGTGGTAATCAGCGCAAGGTAGATGCCGAGTTTGTGATACATCGCAGGACTCACCTTTTTCATAATTGTATCGGCAGACTGCACAAATGCGGCAATAACGCCGATAAATACAATAATCTTAAGGAATTCAAGTTGAAAAGGTATCATGATATATTTAAAGACAATCCAGCTTAAGGCCGAACTTATTACCATGACAGCGGTAAAAGTTATGCTCATTCCAACGGCAGTTTCCATCCTCTTTGAGACACCAAAAAAAATGCAAAGCCCCAGGAATCTTGT
>JACRGX010000011.1 GCA_016212185.1 Nitrospirota bacterium | reverse complement strand
TACAATTCTACAGATTTTAAGTGTAACACTTTTGGAGAAAACCCAGATGCTACAAGCATTTTCATCTATGGAGGACTTTGAAATAAATGATGATTTCTGTAACCAGTTGAATTTATTTAAATAACGTTGGGACAGTAGTGATTTCTAATAAAATCGAGCACTTAATTTTCTTGTAGTACAAATACTACAAGCTTGTAGTACAAATCTGACAGACAAAAAGATTTTTTTATGATAAGGTAAAAAATGAATTACACAAAGGAGAGAGGAAAAATGGGGTTTGGAAAGATGAAAAATTTAAAAACTGATATTTCAAGACTTGACCCCATCCGCACTTTTGAGGGTGTCATAGCCTAACAATCTTAGCCACCGTGCAAGTCTGCCGAGCATTGAATCGGCTATGAATTTCATAATGCTTATTTTACGTAGAATAAAGAATCTTACCTGACCGTTTTATCTCCCCCAAAAATGTTTCTGGTTCCGCATTCTGAAAATCTGCAGAAGAATATCCTATCGGTTCTATTATGGCAAGATACTTTGACAATACATTTGAGAGCAACTCCTGTATCATGAGCAGGCGTTTACCCTTAAATGATGGCGAGATAATAGCCATGTCAATATCGGAATAATCTTTTGGATTCCCTTTTGCATAAGAGCCGTAAAGAATAATTTTAGCAACTTTTATCTTATTTCTCTCAAGTTCTGATGCCAAAACTTTTGCTAATTTTATGATTTCAGTTCGGGTGTATTTCGTTTTAACCATGTTATAATTCCTTTTATCTGCGTTAAATAATCCGCTGCAATTTTTTTGTCAAATTCTTTTGAAAGCCTCTTAAAATCTTCAGGATACCTTGTCGGGACACTCTGAAGATTGATTTTATTGACAAAGGCTTTATGTTTATCCGGCAAAGTTATGTTCCCTAAATCTATGAGTCTGTTAAGATTATGTGTATAGGGCGGCAGTTCTTTTAACTTCTCGGACAATATAGCCTTTAGTATTTTCTCCAATGCAAGATGGCACATACATACCACATATATATAACGATTGTTTTTCAGTAATGTCTCAGCAGTCTTCAAGTCATACTGCGAAGATAAGAGCCAATTTGAAGTGGTCTTCTTCATGGATAAATCATAACAGAGGGGGAATAGTAGTGTCAAAGACTATAAAAATCAGACAGTATTTTTTAAGCAGTTTTCAGCATTAACGAACTATAAAAAATTCTTATACCACCTATAAGATATATTAAATTTCTTGACGAAATTGTAAATTTATGTAAAAGTAAATTTGTATATTTACTTTCCAGATAAAGCCAAATCCTGAGCAATCAGGAGGCGGAAAGCACCAGATACCGGATAACCGGCATGGCTGAGCTGCCTAAGAAGAATCAAAGGCAAGCTCAGCTTTTTTATTTTTGAGGTAATTTTATGGCATCCATTTTGCACAGACAGACAGACAGACAGACAGACAGACAGACAGACAGACAGACAGACAGACAGACAGACACTGCTTTAAAAGAAACTTTAACAAAACATAAGGGTGGTCACACTTATTATTTCTGCAAACTCAAGAGAAGACAAGCTCATGACGCTGCTGACTCTCAGAGACACAATAGAGGAATTGAAGGTTGTGATAAGGATATGCAAGGAAGTAAAGGCATTCAAAAGCTTTAGCTCATTTCAATACGCTGCCGAATCTGTGGTGAGTCTCGGCAAACAGAGCGAAGGATGGATAAAATCAGTGCAACAGCGCAGTAGCGCAACAGGCCGCAACAATAGAACAAAAGCCAATAAGGGGGGGTGAGTATATGAGAAATGTTGCAGGATGCAAGTTGCAGGTTGAAGGGGATGTGTTGACTGTCATTCCGGACACACGGTTAGCGGTTATTCTGGTCGCACAGAAGACCGTCATTCCGGCCACACACCCATCCGTCATTCCGGCTTGCCTGCCTGTGCTACGGCAGACAGGTCCGGAATCTTCTTCGCGGAAAGACTCCCGACAAGCGGGAGTGACGAACAATCTAAGTTCGTTTCTGCTGTGCTCTTGCTTTATGGCGCTGCTATTCTGTCTTGTCATGGTTAGCTTGCCGAACCATGCCCATGCTTTTAACCTTCCTGACACCGGACAGACGAAGTGCTACAGAGATGTTGATCCCTATGATGAAATTCCATGTGCCGGAACCGGGCAGGATGGGGCATACACCATCAACACGATGAGCTTCTCCGACAACGGCAACGGCACGGTGACGGACAATAACACAGGTTTTATGTGGCAGAAGTGCAGTGTGGGTCAGAACAACGATGCTACTTGCAGCGGGACAGCCGTGACCTATAACTGGTATCAGGCATCAGGCACATATGATTCATCATATAACCCAAGTTCAACAGACGTTTGCGGCAGCCTTGTATTTGGCGGTTATTCAGACTGGCGGCTTCCGGCTAAGAAGGAACTGATGAGTATTGTGGATTATTCAATCCCAGATCCCGGTCCGACAATTAATACGACATATTTCCCGAATACAAAATCGTCCTATTACTGGTCGTCTGCTACCCTCGCCGTCTATCCGAGCCTCGCGTGGGGCGTGGGCTTCGACGGTAAGGGCGCTAACGGCTACGTGCGGTGCGTGCGCGGCGGACAGTATCCATCTCAGAGTTTTACCGATAACGGCAACGGCACGGTGACTGATAATAAGACCGGTCTTGTGTGGCAGCAGGGAGAGCCTGGCGAAATGTCATGGGGTTCAGCACTTTCGTACTGTGAAGGGCTTTCACTTGGAGGCAGTACAGACTGGAGACTCCCGAACATTAAAGAGCTTGAGTCGTTAACTGACGATACAAGATATAGCCCTGCAATTAATACGACATATTTTCCGAATACAATATCGTCCTATTACTGGTCGTCTACTACCAGCGCCAGCTATCCGTACTACGCGTGTGACGTGTACTTCTTCGATGGCTACGTCTACCGCTACTATAAGGACTTTAACTACTACGTGCGGTGCGTGCGCGGCGGACAGTCTGGGTCATTTGATTATTTTTGTGATGGTGATAGCGATGGGTATTTTGATTCAGTTAAAGATGGAACCTGTACAGGCAGTGGCTGTGTGCCATCAGGATGCCAGACTACGGCTGGTGATGACTGTAACGATAGTGATTCCAGTACCTATCCTGGCGCAGATGATTCTAATTGTAACGGCATTGACGAGAACTGCAATGGTACAGCAGATGACGGCTATGTACCTTCGGGTACAAATTGTGGTTTAGGTGTATGTGCGTCAACAGGACAACTAATTTGTGTAAATGGACAGACGCAGGATACCTGTCAACCCGGTCAGCCGACAGGAAATGATGACAACTGTAACGGCATTGATGAAAACTGCGATGGAATTGCTGATAATAATTATGTACATGCATCAACTTTATGCGGCATAGGCGTCTGCTCATCAACAGGTGAATTAAGCTGTGTAAACGGAGTAACCATTGACTCCTGTACACCGGGTACGCCACAGACTGAAGTCTGCGACGGCATTGACAACGACTGTGACGGGCAGATAGACGAAGGCTGTATGCCCGACCTTGTTATCTCTGCCTTAGCAGTTCCGTCAACAGCAACTGCAGGGCAGAGCATCACAATATCCGAAACAACAAAAAATCAAGGCACTGCTTCGGCAGGAGCATCAACCACCAAATATTATCTCTCCACGAATGCAACATACGAAACAGGTGATACCCTTCTTGGAAATAGGAGTATACCGTCACTTACCTCCGGCTCTACAAGCCGCGGGCGCGCCCGAGTGACAATCCCTTCAGGCACAACTGCCGGAACTTACTACATCATCAGCAAGGCAGATGCAAATAATGCTGTTACTGAGGCAAATGAGAAGAATAATAACAAAGTGAGGGCAATAACTATTCAATAAATCTGAAGGGAAGAAAGCTAAAGGGAAGCCCTGTTTTTTAAGATAGGGCTTCCCTTTTTATTTTTCCAAGCTGCAATGTTTAGTTAACTACACCTTCACTAATTCTATTTTTACATCATACCCGAGTTTATGAAGGTAGTTGTAACAATCGTCCCAGGTAAGACCGAATTCACGGACATCTGCGACTCCTATCCGGGCGAGAATTTCCCTTATAAGTTCAAAACTGCTGTTTTCAAAATCAGATTCTCTAATCATTTCCTCTGCCCAGTCCACAAGACTTAATAAATCTATTTTTCTGTTGATATATTTTATAAGCATATCTGCAAGTGATGTTTTTGTTAAAACCATTGTTATCCCTCCTTTATCTTTCTATGTCCTTTATCTATAGGAAATTTCCTTTCATTTAACTGCCTTTTATCCTCTCTTGTCATTTATAAGTATAACATATTTAGGTCTGCATGAAAATCTGAACCTGTAGCAACATAATACTGCCTTCATTGATTTGCTTATCTGTAAGTATCTATAATATCATTAAAATAATGCCATTTAAAATCTCTACAAAGTTTTTCATCAAGTTCTTCTTTGGTTTCTCCGCAGTGTTTTTTTTAATATTCTCCGGATGCGTGCGTCAGGAGACGCCTAAAAAAGTAAGCCTTCTTAAGAGGGCGGTTGAGATCTCCGTAGATGTAAACGACATTGAGAAAAACACCCTGAAATTCGGGTTTGACCTCAGGCTGGACCCAAAAGAAGACGTAAGGATTTACAGTCCGTTTCTTGAATATCTTCAAAATGCCGCAGGAAAGCGTTTCAGCATAAAATTCACTGAGAAATATGAAGATACGGTTGATAATCTCGGCAAAGGCATTACACACTTTGCAGCCATCGGCCCGCTTAACTACATAGCTGGCAGGGAAAAATACGGGAACGGGATTAGATATCTTGCAAGCGGAGTTAATAAGGAGGGAGACCCGAGATATCAGGCGGTGTTGCAACGATTACAGGCACAGGTAAGGTTAATAATGTTACTGGGTATACTTTTACGGCGACAATAACCGATGGAAGTACGGATAAAATAGGCTTAGAGATACGCAAGTCTGACGGGACGCTTTATTACAGTGCAGCGTCTCAAAATGTCAGCAACGGGAGTTTTACAGTGACAGGACAGTGAAACCGTGATGCGTGACGCGTAATGCGTGATGTGTAATGAAAAAAAATTTTGAATATTAAGCGGTGGCAGGAGGTTACTTCCTGCCACCATAGTGATTTTTATACCGGGATTTCCAGCAAAATCTTTGCGTAATCAACATGTGGGATTACGCGTTTCTTATCAGTAACAGTTTTTTCAAGTGTAACTAAGCCTATATCAGAAAGCAGCTTTAGATCCTGATTAACGTTTTTCAGGTCTCTTCCCAAAATCTTTGCAAGTTCATAAACTGAAGAAGGTTTTAGTTCTCTTATCATCTTGAGAATTTGAAGCCGTTTATTTGTAAGAACCGCCCTCATAGTATCTATGGAGTCAAAATATATTCCTTCTTCTTTCTTGACCTTTCTGCCTGACTCCAGTTTTTTCCATGTATCTGCAAAATCTTTCAGGCTTTCCTTTAATCCTTTTATCCCAATGTCTGTTTTTTTTACTTTCATAATTCACCTCTCTTTATTTTTTCAACATCTCCGTAAAAATTTTTTATCAGGGTATCTATATCTTTAAAATAATAAGAAGCTACGTTGTCTTTATAATGCTTATGGTCACCTTTCATCTCAGCAGTAACAAATAAGCCCCTTCAATTGAAGGGGCTTATTTGTACTTCTGATGCTCTTTTCTTCCGGCTATTTTTTTGCTTCCACCGTTTCTACAAATGTATCGCTGTAATCCGCGGTGCCTGTGCCTGCCGGGATTAATCTGCCCATTATCACGTTTTCTTTAAGCCCTCTCAACTTGTCTTCCGAGCCATTGATGGCTGCCTCTGTAAGCACCCTTGTGGTCTCCTGGAAGGATGCGGCTGAGATGAAACTTTCAGTTGTAAGTGAGGCCTTTGTGATGCCTAAAAGCATGGTCTTTGCATGGGCAGGTTTGTCCTTTTGTTTTAGTATCCGTTTATTTTCCTCTTCAAATACCGCCTTATCTACCTGCTCTCCAACGAGGAAATAAGAATCTCCGGGGTCTTCAATTTTTACCTTTCTCATCATCTGTTTGACAATGACTTCTATGTGTTTGTCATTTATTGAAACGCCCTGAAGCCTATAAACTTTTTGCACTTCATCAACCAGGTAGCGCTGAAGTTCTTTCGGTCCGAGTATTTCAAGAATACTGTGCGGATTTACAGAGCCGTCCATCAGAGGCTCTCCCGCCTTGACCCAATCGCCTTCATGCACGTTGACATGTTTGCCTTTGGGGATCAGATATTCCCTTGTATCAGTGCCGCCTTTAACCATGACAACCCTCATGCCCTTACGGAACCCGCGGAACTCAACTATGCCGTCAATCTCGCTTACGATAGCCTGCTCCTTTGGTTTTCTTGCCTCAAAGAGCTCTGCAACTCTCGGGAGACCACCTGTGATGTCTTTTGTTTTTATCGTCTCCCTCGGGATTTTTGCAATAACATCGCCCGGATGAACCATATCACCTTTATCTACAATCACATGGGCTCCTGAGGGCAGCAAATATCTTGCGAGGTTGTTTGTGCCGGGAATTTTAAGCGTGGCTTTGCCATGCTCGTCTTTGATGGAAATACGGGGCCTCATGTTTGCAGGATATTCAATAATGACCTTGTGAGCAAGCCCTGTAACATCATCAACTTCTTCCTTGATCGAAACTCCCTCAATTATGTCTCCGAGTGCGATCTTTCCGCCTAATTCCGTGATTATCGGAGTTGAATAAGGGTCCCACTCAACCAGCCGCTGTCCTACCTCAACCTGCTGTTTATCCGCAACCTTGAGTTTAGCGCCGTAAACAACAGAGTACTTTTCCTTTTCCCTGCCTTTTGAATCAACTATGGCAATGCTGCCGTTTCTATTCATTACCACACGGGCGCCTTCCCTGTCTTTGACGGTTGAAAGATTAATAAATCTTGCTGTGCCGTTGTATTTCGCATCAAGCACTGTCTGCTCAACAAGTTTTGTTGCAGTGCCGCCTATATGGAAGGTTCTCATTGTAAGCTGAGTGCCAGGTTCGCCGATTGACTGGGCGGCGATTATTCCAACCGCTTCTCCGATTTCTATACGCTCGCCTCTTCCCAGGTCCCTGCCGTAGCATTTTTTGCATACGCCGAATTTGGCTTCACAGGTGAGGACTGAACGGATTTTTACCTTGTCTATGCCGGCCTCAACAATCTTCTGAACAGTTTCATCATCTACCTCCTGATTTCTGGGCACGACAATCTCTTTTGTGAGAGGGTCTTTTATATCTTCCGCCGTAGTTCTTCCGAATATCCGCTCTTCAATAGGCTCTATTATTTCACCGCCTTCAACAAGGCTTGTTAAATAGATTCCGTCGTGCGTGCGGCAGTCGTCTTCCCTGATAATTACATCCTGCGTAACATCAACAAGTCTCCTGGTTAGATAACCTGAATTGGCTGTTTTTAATGCCGTATCGGCGAGTCCTTTTCTTGCGCCGTGTGTTGAGATGAAATAGTGAAGCGGTGTAAGCCCTTCCCTGAAATTTGCCGTGATGGGAGTTTCTATGATTTCTCCCGAAGGCTTTGCCATCAGTCCTCTCATACCTGCAAGCTGTCTTATCTGTGCGGTGGAGCCTCTTGCGCCGGAGTCTGCCATCATAAAGATGCTGTTAAAGGCGCGGAGTTCTTTAAGCTGTTCCTCGGAAAGTTTTTCATGTTTTTTTGCGCCTTCAGAGCCTAATTCATGCATCATTTCATCTGCGATTTTTTCTGTTACCTGCGCCCATATGTCTATAACTTTGTTATATCGTTCCCCGTTGGTTATCAAACCTTCCGCATACTGTTTCTGGACATCTATAACTTCCTGCTCAGCATTTTTGATAAGCATCGGTTTTTGAGAAGGTATATGCATGTCATCAATGCAGATTGAGGTGCCTGAGAGTGTTGCATACTTGAACCCAAGTTTCTCAATGTTGTTCAGGAATATAACCGTTGCCTGTCTTCCTGCGCTTTTATAACAGAACTCAACGAGCCTGCTGACTTCTTTTTTATTCATTTCTTTATTTATCATTGAGAAAGAAACCTGGGGGGGCAGGATTTCGCTGAAAAGAATGCGTCCAACCGTAGTGTCAACAAAGGCTCCGTCCATTTTTACTTTAATCTGCGCATGTTCGTCCACGACTTTTGCATCATAGGCAACTCTTACTTCCTCAGCGCCTGAAAAGATTCTTCCTTCGCCTGTGGCGCCTTTTCTGTCCTTTGTAAGGTAATAGATTCCAAGCACCATGTCTTGCGTTGGTATGGTGATAGGTTTGCCGTTTGCAGGGGAAAGTATATTCCCTACAGCCATCATTAATACCCTCGCCTCTATCTGCGCCTCTATGGAAAGAGGGACATGCACAGCCATCTGGTCGCCGTCAAAGTCTGCATTGAAGGCAGTGCATACCAGAGGATGAAGCCTTATCGCCTTGCCTTCAACGAGCACAGGATCAAATGCCTGAATTCCCAAACGGTGAAGGGTGGGCGCCCTGTTTAATAAAACAGGATGTTCTCTTATCACTTCGTCAAGCGCATCCCATACCTCGGGAAGCCCTTTTTCCACCATTTTCTTGGCGGCCTTTATTGTTGTTGCAAATCCTTTTTCTTCAAGTTTGTTAAATACAAAAGGTTTAAAAAGTTCAAGCGCCATTGTCTTTGGAAGCCCGCACTGGTGAAGTTTAAGCTCGGGACCTACGACAATGACAGAACGCCCTGAGTAATCAACCCTTTTCCCAAGGAGGTTCTGCCTGAAACGCCCCTGCTTGCCCCTTATCATGTCGCTCAGTGATTTAAGCGGTCTTTTGGTGGTTGCCTTTAGCACGCGCCCCCTTCGGCCGTTGTCAAACAGGGCGTCCACCGACTCCTGAAGCATTCTTTTTTCGTTGCGGATGATGACGCTCGGAGACTTCAGCTCCATAAGCCTTCTTAATCTGTTGTTCCTGTTTATTACCCTTCTGTAAAGGTCATTGAGGTCGGATGTGGCAAATCTTCCGCCTTCAAGAGGCACCAGCGGGCGGAGGTCCGGCGGCAAAACGGGAATTACGTCCATAATCATCCATTCCGGCTTATTGCCTGATTTTCTGAACGCCTCAACTATCCGCAGTCTTTTTGTCAGTTTTCTTTTTGTCCCTGTGGAAGATGTTTCGCGGATCTTTAATCTCAGATCTTTTGCTATGGCGTCAAGGTCCAGGTCCCTGAGTAATTCCCTGATAGCCTCGGCGCCGATGCCTGCCTTGAACTTATCGCCTGATTCCGCAAGTTTCTTTTTATACTCCTCTTCGGTCAGAAGGTCTTTCTTTTTTAGTTTAGTATCGCCGGCGTCAACTACTATATAACTTTCAAAATAAAGCACTTTTTCAAGCAGGCGCATCGTCATATCCAGGAGCGTCCCTATGCGCGAGGGGATGCCTTTCAAAAACCATATGTGCGCCACAGGTGTTGCAAGCTCTATGTGTCCGAGCCTTTCCCTGCGCGCCTTTGCCTGAATCACTTCAACGCCGCATTTATCGCAGACAACTCCCCGGTGCTTCATTCTTTTATACTTGCCGCATACGCATTCCCAGTCTTTGACAGGTCCGAATATCTTAGCGCAGAAAAGCCCGTCCCTTTCAGGCTTGAAAGTCCTGTAGTTTATTGTCTCGGGCTTTTTCACTTCTCCGTAAGACCAGGCCCTTATTTTTTCAGGTGAGGCAAGCCTTATTTTTATAGACGAAAACTCTGTCGGATTTTTGGGCTTCTCAAATATTGAATATATATCTTCCATTAATGGTTCTCCTTTTTGCTTAAGGCAGGCGTCTTACGCTTATTTTGTGAAGGCGCCGGTTTAACATCGGGTTTTTCTTCCATCAGTTCAACATCAAGCCCGAGGCTTTGCAGTTCCTTTATCAGAACATGAAAGGATACGGGCACACCAGGCTCAAGATTGACGTCGCCCTTGACTATTGCCTCATACATCCTGGCCCTGCCTATGACGTCATCGCTTTTCACTGTGAGAAATTCCTGAAGCGTGTGCGATGCTCCGTAAGCCTCAAGCGCCCAGACTTCCATTTCGCCAAGTCTCTGCCCTCCGAACTGCGCCTTGCCTCCCAGGGGCTGCTGGGTGACGAGCGAGTAAGGTCCGATTGAACGCGCATGTATTTTGTCTTCAACCAGGTGGTGAAGTTTCATCATGTACACGTAACCTACGGTTATAGGCTTATGGAACGGCTCGCCTGTTTTTGCGTTATAGAGCGTTATCTGACCCGTAGGAGGCAGTTCAGCCTCTTTAAGCAGGTCTTTTATCTCCGATTCCTTTGCTCCTTCAAATACAGGGGTTGAAACATGTATATCTAATTTCTTTGCAGCCCATCCCAAGTGAGTCTCAAGTATCTGGCCGACATTCATTCTGGACGGAACTCCAAGGGGATTAAGAATTATATCAACAGGCGTTCCATCAGGCATATACGGCATATCTTCTTCAGGGACTATTGTTGAGATGACGCCTTTGTTGCCGTGTCTTCCTGCCATCTTGTCGCCGACCTGAATTTTCCGTTTCATTGCAATATATACCTTAACCACTTTAAAGACGCCCGGAGGAAGTTCATCTCCTTTTTTAGCCCTCTCCAATCTTTCAGTATAATGGTTCTCCAGCGAACTTATGGTTTGGTGTGTCCTTTCTTCAAGTAGTCTGATCCTTTCGCTTTCTTCTTCGTCTGCAATTTTTATCTTGCTGAGGAATGAATCAGGTATGCCTTGAAGGTGCGCCTCTGTCAGTTTTTTGCCCTTTTCGCATACCAATTCCTTCTTCTTGGGCGGCCTGACGTCTTCTGTGACTTTCTGACCCAGAAGCATATCGCGCATCTTTTTGTATGCGCTTTCTTTTGTTATTTTGATTTCTTCTTCAAGGTCCAGCTGGAGACGGTTTATATTTTCCTCCTCCATATTTTTTGTTTTGTCGCCTTTATCAACTCCCTTGCGCGCAAATATCTTTACATCTATGACAGTGCCTTCTATTCCTGGCGGGACATAGAGACAGTTTTCTCTTACCTCGTCAGCCTTTTCCCCGAAGATGGCCCTGAGCAGTTTTTCCTCAGGTGTAAATTGTGTTTCACCTTTTGGGGTGACTTTGCCTACGAGTATATCGCCGGGTTTTACCTCGGCGCCAATCCTTATAATCCCGTTTTCATCAAGATTCCTGAGCGCCTCTTCTCCGATATTGGGGATATCTCTGGTTATTTCCTCGGGCCCAAGCTTAGTCTCCCTTGCTTCAATCGCAAAGTCTTCAATGTGTATTGAGGTGAAGACATCATCTTTTACAAGACGTTCGCTCAGGATTATGGCATCTTCAAAGTTATACCCTTCCCAAGACATGAATGCAACGAGGACATTTTTGCCGAGAGCCAGTTCGCCCATTTCCGTGGCAGGCCCATCAGCGATTACCTGTCCCTTTTTTGCTGAGTCACCGGCTTTTACAAGCGGTTTCTGGTTGACGCAGGTCGCCTGGTTGGACCTATAAAACTTTATAAGGTTATATATATTTACACCGTCTTCATGTCTTACGACAATCCTTGAGGCATCGGCAAATTCTACCATTCCTGATTTTTTTGCAATAACCGTGACCCCTGAATCCCTTGCAGTAATGCCTTCCATGCCTGTCCCGACTATGGGGGCTTCAGTGCGCAATAACGGAACTGCCTGCCTTTGCATGTTGGAGCCCATCAGCGCCCTGTTGGCGTCGTCATTTTCAAGAAAAGGTATGAGTGATGCGGATATGCTTACAATTTGCTTTGGGGAAACATCCATGTATTGTACTTCATTGGGTGTTACTATTCTGAAATCTCCGCCCGCCCTTGCAGATACCGTTTCACCGATGAGGTGGCCTTTTGCATCAACAGGAGAGGTGGCCTGTGCGATTATGAAGACTTCACTTTCTATCGCAGAGAGGTAGTCTATATCATCTGTTACAATGCCGTTTTTCACCTTTCTGTACGGCGATTCAATAAAACCGAATTCATTAACCCTTGCATATGTGGCAAGGGAGGTTATTAATCCGATGTTCGGGCCTTCAGGCGTTTCAACAGGGCATATGCGTCCGTAATGTGTAGGGTGCACGTCCCGGACCTCAAATCCCGCCCGTTCTCTTGTAAGACCTCCGGGGCCCAGTGCGCTCAACCTTCTTTTGTGTGTTATCTCGGACAAAGGATTTGTCTGATCCATAAACTGGCTCAACTGGCTTGAACCGAAAAATTCTTTAATGACTGCAATAACGGGTTTTGCGTTTATGAGGTCATGCGGCATTACAGTATCAAGTTCGGTGAGGACCATTTTTTCCTTAATTGCGCGTTCCATGCGCACCAGTCCGATCCTGAACTGGTTTTCAAGCAGTTCGCCTACCGCTCTTACCCTTCTGTTGCCGAGATGATCAATATCATCAACCTCTCCGCGTCCGGCCCTGAGCCCAAGGAGATAACGCAGTATTTCAATGATGTCCTTATCTGTCAGGATCCTTGTCCCCAGCGGAATATCAAGCCCCAGCCTTGTATTGAGTTTAAGCCTTCCGACCGAAGAAAGGTCATAGCGTTTAGGAGTAAAAAACAATCCGTTAAACAGTTCCTTTGCATCGGCAATTGTAGGAGGCTCGCCCGGACGGAGTTTTTTATAAAGTTCTATCAGCGCCTCGTCAGTGCTGGCTACCTTGTCCATAAGCAGGGTGTCCCTTATGGATGTCAGATGGTGTATTCCGTCAATAAACAGCAGACGCAGTGTTGTAGATTTCAACCCGAGTATTTTATCTGCAAGCTCGGGTGTAATTTCTTCATTGCTTTCCAGAACAACCTCTCCGGTTTCAGGGTCTATGATGTCCCCAAGCGTGATTCTTCCGGTTAATTCTTCTTTTGACATGGGCATTTCCCTAATGCCGGATGATTCTATTTTTTTCAGTATGGCCTTTGTTATCCTGCTGCCTTCCTTTGCTATCAGCTCTTTGGTTTTTGGCGCATAAATGCTTTGAGTGGCCTTTAGTCCTATAAGCACATCGCTTAACTGACGGTATGCAATACCGTCTTTTGTCTTTATCTCTTCAATCGGATAAAACATTTCAAGAATCTGTTCATCCGTATAGCCCAACGCCTTTAAAATTATGGTGGCCGGCAATTTCTTTCTGCGGTCAATTCTTACAAAAAGGGCGTCTTTTGCGTCGAATTCAAAGTCAAACCACGAGCCCCGCATCGGTATTATTCTGGCTGAATGAAGAACCTTGCCGCCGACTTTTTCATGACTGAAAAAAACGCCCGGGGAGCGGTGGAGCTGGCTTACGATAACCCGTTCCGTTCCATTTATTACAAATGTGCCTGTATCAGTCATCAGAGGGAGTTCGCCTAAATAGACTTCTTCCTCTCTGATTTCAGCAGGTTTTTTTATTTCGGCATTTTCCGTTCCTACCAGATTCAGCTTTACCCTTATTTTAAGAGTGGCGGCATAAGTAATGCCCTTTGGAATGCATTCCCCAACATCGTATTTCGGTTTACCCATAATGTATTCCACGAACTCAATGGTTGCAGCCTCATTATAGTCAACAAGGGGGAATATGCTGTTGAACGCTGATTGCAGTCCTTTGTCTTCCCTCTTTGATGGCGGAATATCTTTTTGCAGAAAACGTTCAAAAGAACGCTTCTGGACCTCTATAAGATCCGGTATTGCAAGTATCTGCGGAATTTTGCCAAAATCTCTTCTTGCCCTTAATCTTTTTGTCATAGCACTCCTTTTTTAGTCAAAATCAACAAATAAAGGGTTCAAGGATTCGTTTCTTTCATTGCAAAATGCAAAATTAACATTTATCAAATTTCAATGATAAGTGTTAATTGATAATTTTTACTTGAATTCCTGGCCGCTTAAACCCTTGAATCCTTGACCGCTTGAATCCTTTTTATTTACTTTATCTCTATCTTTGCGCCTTGCTCTTCCAGCTTTGCCTTGATTGAGTCGGCCTCTTCTTTTGAGACTCCGGTTTTTACAGGCTTTGGAGCGCCGTCCACGAGATCTTTTGCCTCTTTAAGTCCGAGGCTTGTGATCTCCCTTACCACTTTTATAACCTGAATTTTCTTGTCGCCTGTCGATGTCAATATGACATCAAAGCTGGTTTTTTCCTCGGCTGCCGCCGCTGCTGCCGGGGCTGCAGCGCCTACAGCTACAGCAACGGGAGCTGCTGCCGTAACCCCGTATCTGTCCTCAAACTCCTTTATAAACTGTGACATCTCCAAGATGGTCATCTTGTCAATAAATTCAAAAACCTGTTCCTTTGCGATAGACATTTTAAATCCTCCTTAATAATTTTATAAGTTAAGAGTTAAAAGTTATAAGTTAAAAGTTATTCAAAGAATATTTCTAACCAACAACTTTTTACTAACTGCTTTTTTTAGTTTTCAACGCCTCCATGGCGTAAGTAAATTTTGTCAATGTGGCGCTAAGCGCTCCGGCGAGTTTATTCAAAGGACTCTGCATTGCTCCGATAAACATAGCGAGCAGAGTTTCTCTTGAAGGAAGCCCTGAAACAGTTTTTATTTCTGCCGCATTACAGGCCTTTCCTTCAATAACTCCGCCTTTGACCTTCAGCTTTTCATTCGTTTTGGCAAATTCAAGGACTTTTTTTGCAAGCAGTACGGCATCGTGATAGCCAAAAGCAATTCCTACGGGCCCCGTGAGATTATCTTTGGCTATATTAACCGGAGTTCCTTCCGAGGCTCTTCTGGCGAGGGTATTTTTTACGACCGTGTAATCTATGGAAGCAGTCCTTAAGGCTTTCCTTAGATCAGAGATTTCCTGAACCGTAAGCCCTTTGTAATCTGTGAATATCACACCAGTGGCTTTTTCAAATTTACCATGTAGGTCTGAAACCACACCGGCTTTAAGTTCTTTTACTGCATTTCTTGTTTTGACGCTCTCTTTATTCAGTTTAGTGTCCTCCTTTCTTTTATATCAGCAGACTATGGCAGAAGGACGTCTGCCCTATGCTCTGGTTGTTTTTGCAACATCCACGGTAATCCCGGAGCCCATTGTGGATGAAACAGACAACCTCTTAAGATATGTGCCCTTACTTGTTGCCGGCTTTGCTTTTATAACTGCATCTAAAACCGTTCTGGCATTATCAATGAGTTTTTGACTGTCAAAAGACACCTTGCCGATTGACACATGGACCACGCCTGCCTTTTCAGTTTTATAGTCAACTTTTCCGGCGGTTATGTCTTTAACTGCCCTGCCTATGTCAAAGGTTACGGTTCCTGTTTTCGGATTAGGCATCAACCCCCTCGGACCGAGGACTTTACCAAGCTTGCTTACAAGGCCCATGATGTCGGGCGTGGCAACCACTTTGTCAAAATCCAGCCATCCGCCGCTGATTTTCTCAACGAGATCTTCATCTCCTACGTATTCGGCTCCGGCGTCGGCGGCCTCCTTTGCCTTTTCGCCTTTAGCAAAGGCGATTACCCTGACTTTTTTCCCAAGACCATGGGGAAGAACAACGGTTCCCCTTACCATCTGGTCTGATTTTTTCGGATCTACCCCGAGATTCATAGCCAGATCAACCGTCTCGTCAAACTTGGTATGAGCAAGCTGTTTCACCAGGTTAACGGCTTCTTCAAGCGAATATTGTTTTGTGCTTTCAATTTTTTCTTTTGAAGCTGAATGTTTCTTACCCATTATTCCTCCTCTTACCCTATAATCTCCAACCCCATGCTTTTTGCCGTCCCTGCAATAGTTTTGACAGCTTTATCTATGTCAAATGCATTCAGGTCCGGCATTTTCGTTTTTGCAATCTCTCTTATCTGGGCCATAGTTACTTTTCCTATTTTTTCCTTATTTGGCGTGCCGGAGCCTTTGACTATGCCGGCAGCCTTTTTAAGCAGTTCTGCTGCAGGCGGGGTTTTCAATATAAATGTAAAGGACCTGTCATTATATACGCTAAGGACTGCCGGGATGATTGTATCACCCATTGCCTGTGTCTGAGAATTGAATGCCTTGCAGAATTCCATGATGTTTATCCCGTGAGGTCCCAGCGCAGGGCCTATCGGCGGAGCAGGCGTTGCCTTGCCTGCGGAAATCTGTAATTTTACCTGTGCAATAACTTCTTTTTTAGCCATCTATTACCTCCCTTTATGCGTGAAGCGTAACGCGTGATGCGTAATGAATAACAAATAAAAAGCCCATCGCGTATTACGGATTACGCATTACGAACATGTATCAGGTCCTTTCTGCCTGTAGAAAATTTAATTCAACAGGGGTCTGCCTGCCGAATATGGTCACCATAACGCGTAATTTACTGTGATCTGAATCAACTTCATCAATGACGCCGTTAAAGTTGGTGAACGGACCGTCAGTTATCCGCACGGTGTCGCCTCTGACAAAGTGAGTCTTTACCTGAGGAGCCGGCCCCTTTTCTATCTGCTGAATAATTACGTCCACTTCTTCCTGCTGAAGAGGGGTCGGCTGTGAGCCTCCCACAAATCCTGTGACCCTGGGGGTGCTTCTTATAAAATGCCATGTTGTATCGTCAATGTCCATCTCAACAAGGATATATCCCGGATAGAATTTCTTGGTAGTCTCCCGTTTTTTCCCTCCCTTTAGCTCTATGATTTTCTCGGTAGGGATTAATATCTGGGCGATCTTTTCCTTTAATTCCTTTGCGGAAATATTTTTTTCAATAGTGGATTTTACTTTTTCTTCAAATCCGGAATATGTATGCACTACGTACCACTTCTTTGCCATAATTTCCTCTCAATATGGGCAGACTACTTTATTACCAGCCCGACTAATTTAGAAAGACAGAGGTCTACCAGTCCTAAAAATATTACAACCGCCAGCACTGCTATAATTACAACCCTTGTAGACCCTATCACCTCTTCACGTGTAGGGTATATAACTTTTTTCAATTCAAGCTTTGCTTCTTTTAAAAAATTTTTAATCTTCTCAATCACAGTTGCTTCCTCCTGCTTTTCACTTCCCACTTCTCATTATCTTAATTCTCACTTTTAACGTCTTACTTCTAACTTGATATGGCAGGCCAGGAGGGATTTGAACCCCCAACCTTCGGATTTGGAGTCCGTCGCTCTAGCCGTTAGAGCTACTGGCCTAATCCTTAAGCAGTTAACAGTTAACAGTCAACTGTTAACTGTCTCTTTACGCTTTTGTCTCCTTATGAGCCGTATGTTTCCTGCAATTCCTGCAATACTTTTTCATATTAAGTTTGTCAGGAGTATTGGTCTTGTTTTTAGTAGTGGAGTAATTTTTATTTTTACACTCACTACACTGTAAAAGTATTATGTCACGCATAGTCTATCTCCTATTTTAAAGGGTTCAAGGATTCAAGGGTTCATGGGTTCAAGTTTTTTTAAAAACTCGTCATTCAACCTTCAACCTTCATCCTTTATTCAATAACCTCGCTCACAACGCCTGCGCCTACGGTCCTTCCGCCTTCCCTTATTGCAAACCTTAATTCCTTCTCCATGGCTATCGGCGTTATCAGTTCCACAGTTATCGTCACATTGTCT
>JACRGX010000010.1 GCA_016212185.1 Nitrospirota bacterium | reverse complement strand
CTGTTTCTTATAGCAAGGTCTCTGGATTACAAGCCTGACTGGATAATCAGGACTATTGAGGGGAACTGGCGGTCTGCCGTATCAAAATTCGTTTCTAATTATCTTGGAAAGAATGACTTGAAATACGGAAAGAAATTAACCTATCTTAGAAAGACCATGCCGGAGTTGTTTAAAAGGGATTGAGGGGAAAAATATTCATTGTAAATTTATTCCCGACCTGTCGGGACAAAGTTAGCATTGAAAATTTGCATTTTGAAATGATAATTGATAATTTTGCAATGAAAAAACACGTTGTACCCGTAAAAGGAGGGATTATGATTACAAAACGCATACTATTGGGCTTCCAGCTTTTAGTCATTGGCTTAATTGTTCTTTACTCAGCCGTTCCGTCATACAGCGCTGAAGCCGGCGCCGGCAGGATTACTGAACTCAGCGGGAAGGTTTTATACAGGGAAAAACCCAATGTCGCTTATCAGGACGCCAAAAAAAATCTTGAGATGCAGAAAGGCTTCTGGATAAAAACCGGGGCTGACGGCTGGGCAGTGCTTACCCTGATTGACCAGAGCAAACTTACACTGTCAAACAATACTGAGATTGAGCTGACAGACCTTGTCATCGGCAAAAAAAAGAAGACAGGCATATTCAGCATTGCCGGCGGTAAGCTCAGGGCGTCTGTCGTAAAGCTTGCAGGCGAAGAAGTGGATTATAAGGTAAAAAGCCCCACTGCCACAGCCGGAATTAAAGGGACCGAGTTTCTGCTTATGACGCAGGGGCTGGCCAATGTCCTTTTTGGAAATGAAGGGACCGTAGAGGTTTCCGGCGATACATCTGCCTCAAAGCCGCTGACTGTTGACACCATGGTTCAGAATACAAGAGGGATTACCCCTGCCGACCCGGTAAAGATTGAGCCCGAGACGCCTCTCTCAGCCGCAAAAAAGAACTTTGAAGAGGTTACGGCTGCAGCTCCGCCGAAGGACTGGGAAGTTTCAAACAACCTGCCGAACATAATTGCACGATGGAATATAAACTACGGTCACTATCTTGCCGATACCGGGAAATACGAGGATGCGCTTTATGTATTTCAGATAGCCCTTGACCTTACCACCCTGCCTGAAATCAGGAGCGACGCAAGGCTTGAAAGGGGCGCGGTGTATGCAAGGTTTTTAAATCATCCTGAGACAGCCCTTGCAGAATACCTGCTGGTTCTTGAGGAATACCCTAAAGTCTCTCAAAGGGAGACAGCCCTTTTTCTGTCCGGCATGACACTTTACCAGCTTGGGTTTAATGAACAGGCAAAGGAAAAACTGCTCCAGTATAAAAATGAATATACGTCAGGCAAACACCTGAGCAATGTTGAGACCATACTGGGCGTGCTGAATAAATAAGAGTTCTGTTTCAAATCAGTCGGCATAATTCTGAATTTGTTTCAAAATCTCTCACAGGGGAATGAAGATAAAACGGCTAATCATATTCACTGCAATCGGAATATTCATATCCCTGCTGACGATTTTTGTTTACAGGCAGAAAATAGACTTTTTCACAAGCCTTGACCTCAAGCTTAAAGACGTGCGCTTCAGGGCAAGGGGAGAGAGGAAGCCTGCCCCGAATGTCGTTGTTGTTGCCATTGACAGCAAGAGCATTAATGAGCTTGGCCGGTGGCCGTGGGACAGGAAGGCGCTGGCCCAGCTGATTAAAAACATCAAATCATACGGGGCTACGACCATTGCGTTTGATATTGTATTTTCAGAAGCGTCTAATCCTGATTCGGACAGGGCCTTCTCAGATGCGATAAAAGAAAACGGCAATGTAATTGCCGGATATTTCTTCAGGCAGGAAACTGAAAAGCAGTCAGCCGAAGCCTCAGAGGCATTGCAGTCCTCAAAGATAAAAGTTGTACGGATGAGTGAAAATGTCACTGAGGTCCCTCTTATGACTTACCCGAATGTGGAATTAAACATCCCGCAAGTTTCAGAGGCGTCTGAAGGCGCGGGTTTTTTTAACATCCTGCCTGATAAAGACGGGATAATAAGAACGGAAACCCTCCTGATGCTTTATGACGGCGACCCGTATCCTTCCCTCTCACTTTCCAGCCTCAGGCACTACCTCGGCAGTGAAATTGTGCTTGATATTGCGTCCTACGGCGTAAGCGGGGTCATTATAAAAGATACCCTGATACCTGCCGATGAATCAGGACGGTTGACTCTTAATTATTACGGGAAACAAGGAATATTTAAAATCATTCCGGCCGTTGATGTGATAAAGAACCGTTTAACCCCCGGTGCGCTGAAGGACGCATTGGTCTTTGTCGGCGCAACTGAAATTGGAATCTATGACATGAGGGCAACCCCGCTTGACCCGGTGCTGCCCGGGGTGGAGATTCATGCAACGGTTGCATCTAATGTACTGCAGAAGAATTTTTTAATCAGGGACGGACGGGTGATAGCGCTTGAGATGGTTTTTATCGCTTTGTTCCCCATTTTATTATCCGTTATCCTGAGCCTGACCCGCAGGACCATAATTTCATTACTGTTTCTTTTAATAACCATGGCTGTATACATTTATATAAATTTTTTTCTTTTTGCCAATTACTTTTTAAACACAGTAGTCATTTTTCCAATCATCTCCACGGGACTTACATATATAAGTTTAGAGGCTTACAGGAATATTGTTGAAGAAAGGCAGAGCAGGTTCCTTAAGAAGGCATTCACAAGTTATGTGTCGCCGGCGCTTGTGAAGGAGATAATAACAAAGCCTGATATGCTTAAACTCGGCGGTGAGAAAAGGGAGATAACGGTCTTGTTTTCAGACATAAGAGGCTTTACTTCCATTTCAGAAAAGCTCACGCCGGAGGGGCTGGTACTGCTTTTAAACAAATATCTCGGACCAATGACAGATATAGTTTTAAAAAACAGCGGGACTCTTGATAAATATATCGGCGACGCCATTATGGCGCTGTATAATGCGCCGCTTGATGTTAAAAATCACTCTGGCTCCGCCGGTCAGACTGCAATAGAGATGATGGACAGGCTGAAGGAGCTTAATAACAATTTCCGCGAAAGCGGCATCCCTGAAATTAATATAGGCGTCGGCATAAATACGGGGGACGTCATTGTAGGAAATATGGGGACTGATATACGGTTTGACTATACAGCCATCGGCGACACGGTTAATCTTGCGTCAAGGCTTGAGGGTATGAATAAGGTTTACAAGACAAACATAATCATAAGTGAATTTACTTTTAAGCATTTGAACAGCTTAAACGATTTGAACGTTTTGAACACCGATATTGTTAAGACTGCCCTTCAGATGCCGGGCGGTTTAACAATGCATCTCCGGGAGCTTGATTTAATCAAGGTCAAGGGCAAGGACAAGCCTGTCACCATCTATGAAATTTCTTCAGGATTAAGCGATGACATAATCCATAAGTTCAAAGAGGCATTGAGTTTATACAGAAAACAGCAATTCAAAGATGCGCTCGGGATTTTTCAGAGCCTTGCCGGTAAATATAATGATAAGCCCTCAGAGGTTTTTGCCGAAAGGTGCAGTGAATTTATCGCGAATCCGCCGGAGGCAGAATGGGACGGCGTGTACGAGGCAAAGGTGAAGTAGGTGTTTAAGATAACTTATAATGCAGCGTTATCTTCATAAACCGGGCTAAGTTGTATTTCTTTTATCTGGTCAAAATGTTTCCTGTTCCTTGTTAAAAGAGGAAGGGTTTTTGCCCATACTGTTGCAGCTATTACGTAATCTGCGATAGAACCCTGCTTTTCTCCATAATTATTCAGAAGCAGCATATACTTTTTGCTTACCTCATTATCTATCTTTAAGACCTTTAATCGTAATAACAGTTCCTTTATCCTTTTTCTTTCAGAGTCGCTGAGTCCTTTTTTAGAGAGCAGTTCTTTTTGGCTGAGGACCGAACAGTAAATATCAAAATTCTCGGATTTGAAAAATTCTCTGGCAGGTTTTATTCCTTTGAGATAGTCAATAATAATATCAGTATCTACTAAGAGTTTGATTTTTGCCATTCAATAAGCTCTTCAATAAATCTTTTCCCTGACTTGAACTTCTGCGCTTCTTTTGTCCTATGCTGTCTGACATATTCTGCGCTGTCTTTAACCTGCAAATAAGAAAACCCTTCTTTTTTTGCTTTAAGAAACTGGGCAAAATCTATTAATTCCTTAAGTTTGTTTTTAGGTAATTCTCTGGTTAAATTTATTATTGTTTTTTTATAGTCTAATGCAACGCCCATAAATGCCTCCTGTTTTAACAGCTTGTTGATTGAATATTTTAACATATGGCGTGTAAATTGGGAAAAGAAAACGGCTGAATGCCCGATGCGCCTATGACCTCTGGCATGTGCAGAAAGAATACAGAAAAGAAATAGTCCGCATTCATCCGCTAAAAGTGGCATAGAGAGTGTCTGTTGTTTATGCCGGAAATTGCTTCAGAGTGCCTGATTGCCCTTTGGAGCAAAAATTAAGCAAGGTGCCCCCTATAATGAACAATGAACGGAATGATTGCTCTAGTTCAGTACTGGGTTAAAAGATTTTGAATAAGCTTTATTAATGCCTCTCTATTATAAACGACAAAAGTATATTCTGTTCCATTTTTTGTTCGGTATTTACCATTGACTCGTTTTTATCGGGCTTCATTAAATTATTTATTTCACCTCTTAATCTAACGATCTCGTTTGACATCTCATCGGCGCGTTTTCTTAAGTCCTCTAATTCCTTAATTGACTGATGATTATTTCTTATAATGTCAACTGATTTAGCCACTTTATCAGGGTCTGCTGAAATTTTTGCCTTAAGCCGGTAAGCCTTTCCATCCCACTTCTCATCTATCACCTCTGCCCTTACTATTCCGGCGGTCAGGATTGTTATCTGGTCTTTTGTCAGTTGAAAGTTCTTTACCTCTGTTTCGCTTTCAAGATATGTCCCTAATTCCTCCAGAAGAAGCCTCTTGACCTGTTCCATCGCAATGACTCTGCATGAAACTCTGCTGTCAAGTTCACTTGCCTGATAGGTGTATTCTTTTTCAAATGTGATGAAACCGGCAAGGGCTGTGTTGGCGATGAATAATAAAGAAGTGAGGGTCATGAGGCATGGGGGAATAATCAGGTTTGCGAGGAAAAATCTTGAGTTATGATAAAGTGCCATTTCAACCCCTTTTTCACTGTGGTTGTCATTCCGGCTTGTCCGGAATCTTTCCGAGGGGTGCTCAAAAGGATTCCCGACGCGCTTCGCTTGCGGGAATGACGTTTATTGATGAACGATCAACATGTACACAAGATTTACCGGACACTGCTGTCCCTTTTAGAAAAAAGGCATTAATGATAACTGCTTATGACCTGCTCAAATATATCATAGGCTCTTTGTTTATTACAAACAAAGCAGCCATTCCGGTTCCGATACTTCGGGATGAGCGCGGTTCAAGAATCTAATTACGATGTCTGGATTCCCGCCTGCGCGGGAATGACAACAAATCGGAACCAAAGAATATTTTACCTGACCTGCTGATTACAAATACATTTAGACCGTTGTAGAAGCCTCAAATATACTCCATAGTGCTTTTAAGCCTTTGCGCCATTTCCTTTAAGACAGAAAGCAGTACCTTGGGCTCTTCCCTGAGTATGATTTCAAAATTATCCTGCGAAATAATTAAAAGTTGCGTGTTAGGCTCTGAGGCAACAGCCGCGGCTGTCCTCGGCGACTGTATGAGCATTGACATCTCGCCGAAATAGTCTCCCTCTTTCATGGTTTTAAGCGTCTGCTCGTTTTTGCTGATGCTGACTGCGCCTGAAAGGACAAAAAACATATCTCTTCCGGTATCGCCCTCTTTGAATATTATCTCTCCTGAATTATAAGATCTCCCAAATTTTTTCAGAAGCCGCCGGTGCTTTTTATTTGATACTTGCGGTTCAAGAAAAACACCTTTTAACAACAGCGCCTCCTTCTTCCTGACATTTGCAATGACCTCTATGCCGAATAGTATGACGGAAAATGAATAATAAACCCACACAAGAAGAATGAAAATTGTTTTCAGTGAGCCGAAAGCAACGCCGTAATCAGGATTGTATGTAAGAAAAATAGAAAACAGCGGGCTCATCAAAGACCAGAGCAGGGCGGTAACAGCAGCGCCGGTCAGGATATAGCCGGTCTTTAATTTTACAGGCGAGAAGACAAGATAAAAAAAAGACATAAACAGCATTGTCGTAATCAGCGGCGCAGCAACATTGACTACCTCAAGAAAAAAGGGAAGTTTTTTAAAGATGGTGTTAACAATAACGGAATAAAATATCTGACTTAAGACAAGCAGGGTAAAAAGTGTTAATATCATCAGCACCGCGGCTGAATCAAAAAGTTTTGCCTTGAGAAACGGTATTTTTTTGTCTGATTTGAATATTTTTAAAAACGCATTTCTCAGTCCGCCTGCCAGCGGCGTAATAGACCAGAAAAGGGCAATAATGCTTAAAATTCCCCATACATTTTTGTGCTGTGAGAGGGCGAGAATTTCATTTGTGACAACTGTTTTAAATTGCGGGAACATCTGAGAGGCAAGGGCTTCAACGCCCCTGAGCGCTGTCTGTGATGACAGGACGAAATTGCCGAGGAAGTAAATTACAAGGAGCAAAAGCGGAATAATGGCAAAAAAACTGTAATAGGCAAGTGAGGCAGATGTTCCGGGGTTATTGTTTTTCTGGAATGACTTTGCGGACTCTTTTAAAATAAAAAAAGAATCGGCTATTTTTTCCCTGAATCCTGTTGGCATTTCTCCATTGCCGCGGCGGTATCATTAATGCACTGTTTATCTTCAGAGTTTTCACATACTGACATGGACCGGATGTAATAATTCATGGCGTCTTTGCATGCCCCCTGTCCGGCAAATATGTCTCCAATACCGGTTAAATCCATGGCTACTTTCCTGCCTGCCCCGAGTTCCTTGTCAATGGCAAGGGCGTTTTTAAATAATTTTTTTGAGTCCTCATATTCACCCCTTTTTGCCTTTATACCTGCAATAAGCCTCAGGGAATTTGCCTCTTCATCTTTATCGCTGGATTTTTTATTTAATTCAAGCCCGGTTTCAGCATATGTCAGGGCTGAAGAAAAATCGCCTTTAAAAAATGCGGTTCTGCCTTTGAGATTATAGATTCCTCCTTCTGTACGGCAGTCATCCCTGCAAAAATTCAATGCCTTATCAGCCCATTTTAGAGCCTGGTCATAGTTTCTATCATCCAGGTAAAGCAGTGCCTTTATAAATGCCGCATCAGAAATCAAACCACTCCGAACTCCGAACTCCGAACTCCGAACTACCTCATCAGCATATCTATGGGCGCTGTCTTTATCTCCGAGTTTATGCTGCACAACCGCCATATTGACAAGGTTTATTCCGATGCCCTCAAAATTTTCAATGGAGCGGTTGAGCCTCAGGGCTTCGGCATAAGAACTCAGCGCTCTTTTATAAATTCCTTTTTTGAAGGCTGACTCTCCCTGTTGATTAAATTCAACCGCCTGTTTTTGTACGTCTGACATGGAAAGCGGGGTATGCCCGCAGCCGGCGGCAGTGAACAGTAAATAGATAGTGACAAGTGACAAGTGACGAGTAAAGAGTTTTATGTTTTTTATTTTTTTACTGATCACTGATAACTGTTCACTGTTCACTGCTTTACTCATAGCTGTCCATTTTCAGCGTCTTTTCTTTCGGCTCTTCAATGTATGAGCTTATGGGCCAGACCTGTTTAACTGAATCAAGGACTTCTTTTGTGCTGCCGGTAAGCTCATTGCCCTTTTCAATGATAGGAGGTATTTGGGATGCAGATTTTTTAAATTCTTCAGTGGCTTCCCGTACATTGTCAAGGCTTTTATCTATTTTTTCCATTATCTGCGGGATATCTTTATCAATCTTCTTAATCATCGCCCCTGCTGTTTCAAGCGTTTGTTTTGCCGAGCTGAGTGCAGGGTCAATTTTCGCAGTGACTGATGAAATATTCTTATTCGTGTCTTTCAGCAGTGTGTCAAGATGTTGTCTTGTCGCATCAATATCAGCGGTCACCTTTTTGACATTTTTCAATGCCTGCTTAATATCGCCGTTCGGGTCATTGACATATTGAAAAATCTGCCTGATATCAGAGAGCAAAGGCTTGATTTCAGTTTTAAGCTCCTCAGCCATCTCGCCGATGCCTTTTTCTCTTTCAAACGGAATGACTCCGGTTGATTCAATCTCTTTTGCCTCAGGCGCTCCGCGGGTTATTTCAATAATACTCTCGCCGATAAGCCCTTCTTTTACCAGTTTTGCCCTTGAATCAGTCCTTATCCATTTCATGTACTTTTTGTTTAGGGACAACTCTACGGTTACCCGGGCGCTGTCATCAAGCAGTACCTTCCGGACCTTGCCTATCTTAAATCCCCTGAGCTTTACCGCCATGCCCTCGCTTAAATCCTGCCCGCTTTCAGTAACAAAGAATATTGTTGTCTTGGGGATAAAAATATCCTGCTGAACCCCTATGAATACCGCTACCAGCGCTATCCCGGCAATTGCCGTGATGACAAATATGCCGATTTTTTTCTCAATGCCTGCAAACCGCGGGTCTGTTTCTTTTATCATCGCCATAGTTTTCTTGTTTTTAACTTTTATCTGTCAACTGTCAACCGTTGACTGTTAACTTATATTATATCCTGACAACAGTATCTGCCTGCACATTTTTTACGGAAAGTTCGTTTGTTGTTATATAGACAGATGTCCTGCCTGATTTTTCTGCATGAAATTTTGCAGTCAGCCTCTCCAGTCTTTCTGTCATCTCCTGCCCCATTCCTTCAAGCAGGGAGTCGTAGAGCATTAATTCAGGCTCCATGAGCAGCGCTCTGACAAGCCCGATAATCCTTTTTTCATGAGCCGGCAGGGGGCCGGGAAGCCTGCCGATATGCTCTGAAAGATACGAATGGCTCACGCCGAGTTGTTTATAAATCTCAATAACACTGTCTTCAATATCTGCCGGTTTTTTCCCGGAATGATACCATACGGGAAGGGTTATGTTTTCCCATACCTTAATGTTGCTGATAGTGCCTCCATCTGACAGGACTACTCCTGTCCGCCTGAAAAAATTCAGACATTCCTTTGCGGGAATGGAATATATCTCCCTGTCAAAAAGAAAAACCCTGCCGCTGCTCGGCTTCCGGACGCCTAAAATTGCATCCAGCAGGTCATTCTTTGCATCTTCGGATGCAGCAATTATCTTGCATGCAGAGCCTTTTTTTATCTCAATTGACAGCGGCGCAATATTTTCAGTGGCAACCTCTTCAAGCCTTATCATATAAACGCTATAAGAGTAATTATACCATCAAATATGAATACAAGGAACAAACTCTGCATGACTGCCTTTGTCGCAGCCTGAGGTATCTCGGTGATGGAGGCCCTGACGCTGAGCCCCTGATAGCACGATATGGTGGAAATCAGCAGTCCGAATACAAGACTTTTCAGCAAAGAAACCGCTACCTCAAAAAAACTCAGCGCTAAGAACATGCCCTTAAGGTGCTGAAGAAAGGGAATATCCATGAGGACTGAGGTAAGCGCCAGTCCTCCTGCAACAGCCGTTAACTGAAAATAAAAGGTAATGATAAAGACAGACGCGGTAATCCCAAGTATCCTCGGCACAAGGAGATAATCCATGGGGTCAATACCCATAATCCTCAGGTGTTCCAGCTCTCTATTTACCTTCATAGAGCCAAGCTCCGAGGCTATGGCAGTGCCGCTCCTTGCTATAATTATTATGGCTGCAAGCAGGGGCCCGAGCTCTCTCACAACGGTCCAGATTAGTATCTTTCCAGTAAGCACGGCATTTGACCCGGCGAGATTTGTAATCTGGGTGATAATAACAAGCCCTATGAGCAGGCCTAACAATGCTATTTTGCTAAGAGCTTCTATGCCGGTAAAATATATTTGCTTATACAGGACTGATCTGACAGGTGCGATCTTTAACACCGGAAGGTTTTTTAATGAATAACCAAACAACTCATAGTACCCTTTTGCATACCTGTCAATATTAATAATACTGCTCCCGATACTGCGGGCATTAATAAGCGGTGACATAAACAAATTTTATCATACTTTGCAGGTTACTTTCCCCATTCTTACCCGTATCGTATTGCCGTGAGCCTCAAGGCCTTCTGCATCTGCAAGGGTTTTAACGGTATTTGCAAGCCGCATAAAACCTTCTCTTCTGAAATCAATCAGACTTGAGCGTTTGACAAAGTCATAAACTCCGAGCGGCGAGGAGAATCTTGCCGTGCCGCCTGTGGGAAGCGTATGATTGGGACCTGCGGAATAATCACCGAGCGGCTCAGGGCTCCACTTGCCTAAAAAAATTGCCCCTGCGTGTTTTACTTCAGTCAGATACCGCTTGGGGTTAGAGGTCATTATCTCCATGTGCTCAGGCGCAATTTTATTGGCAATATCAAAGGCATCATTAATGCCCTTCACAATTATTATCGCACCGTATTTGCCCAAAGATTTTTTTGCGATGGCCTTTCGTTTAAGGGCTGTTAATTGAGATGCCAGTTCCTGAGCAACATTTTTTGCCAGCAGCCCGGAATCAGTAATGAGGATTGCAGACGCCATTTCATCATGCTCGGACTGGCTTAGCAGGTCTGCTGCAATAAATGACGGATCAGCGGTTTTATCCGCTATTATCAGCACCTCGCTCGGTCCCGCAATCATGTCTATGTCAACTTCGCCGAAAACAAGCCTTTTTGCGGTTGCAACATAGATATTCCCCGGGCCGGCTATCTTATCAACTTTTCTTATTGTCTCAGTGCCAAAAGCCATTGCGCCTACTGCCTGCGCGCCGCCGATTTTGTAAACCTCATTTAGCCCGAGTATTCTTATGGCGGATGCTGAATAAGGATTTATTACGCCTCCGGGGGTTGGCATGCATAAGGCAATTTCCTTAACGCCGGCAACAAGCGTGGGTATTACAGTCATTAAAACTGTTGAAGGGTATGACGCCTTGCCTCCGGGTATGTAAACTCCGGCCCGCTCAATGGGTCTTATTATCTGTCCGAGAGTAATTCCATTTTCAAAAAAGGTCCATGATTTTTCTTTTTGCTTCTTATGGAATGCAATTATGCGCCGGGCTGAAACCTCAAGCGCCCGGACTACTTTTTTATCAGCCTTGTCAGCGGCGGAGGCGAGTTCTTTTTTGCTTATCAGAAAACTTGTTATTTTGACTGAATCAAACTTCTCTGTGTATTTTTTTAAAGCCCTGTTTCCGTTTCTCCTCACATCCTCAAGAATTTTCCGCACGGCAGGCTCAACACCGCCTCCGGCAACCAGTCTTGTTTTAAGAGATTTTAAAAACATATTGATTTGTTTCCCTCTTATTATTTTCATCTTATCCTCTTAATCTTTGCGCCGAGTGGTTTTAGTTTTTCCTCTATCTGCTCATAGCCCCTGTCAAGGTGATAGACCCTGTCAACAACAGTCGTTCCCTTTGCGGCAAGTCCTGCAATTATAAGCGAGGCGCTGGCCCTTAAGTCCGTTGCCATCACAGGCGCGCCGGTTAATGACGGGATGCCTCTAACGGTTGCAGTTGCGCCCTGTACCTTTATGTTGGCGCCCATACGCTTTAATTCCGCAACATGCATGAACCTGTTTTCAAATATGCTTTCAGTAATAAGGCTTGTGCCGTCTGCAATGGACATTAAAGTCATAAACTGCGCCTGCATGTCAGTCGGGAAACCGGGATAAGGCATGGTCTTAACATTTACCGGCTTTAATCTTTCAGGCCCCTGAACCCTTATTCCGTCAGCCTCCTGATTTATGACAAGCCCCGCCTCTTTGAGCTTAATAACTATGGCGTCAAGATGAGAAAAATTGCATTTTTTGATTTTTATATCTCCGCCTGTAATTCCTGCGGCGGCAAGAAACGTCCCAGTCTCTATCCTGTCTGGTATGATGCGGTAGTTAAAGGGCTTGAGGCTCTCAACACCTTTTATTCTGATAATACTTGTGCCTGCGCCTTCAATGTCAGCGCCCATTTCAGTCAGGACCTTTGCAAGGTCCACCACCTCGGGTTCCATAGCTGCATTTTCAAGTATGGTAACGCCATCAGCAAGCGAAGCGGCCATCATAAGATTTTCCGTGCCTGTGACTGTCGGTATGTCAAAATAAATTGATGCGCCTTTCAGCCGCCTTGCCTTAACATGCACATATCCTTCTGTAAGATTTATCTCAGCGCCCATTTTCTCAAGCCCCATCAGATGCAGGTTAATGGGTCTTGCGCCGATGGCGCAGCCTCCGGGAAGCGAAACCTTTGCCTCGCCCATTCTTGCGACCAGCGGGCAGAGGATAAGGACAGAGGCGCGCATGGTTCTTACAAGGTCATAGGGCGCTTCCACCGAGGTTATATTATCGGTTTTCAGCGTTATCTTATCCCCGCTGAACTGAAAACCTATGCCGAGTCTGGCAAGGAGCTTGCCCATTGTTGCTATGTCTTTTAGATTAGGGACATTGGAAACTACGTTTTCTCCGGGGCTGAGTATAGATGCCGTCATTACGGGCAGTGCGGCATTTTTTGCGCCGCCGATGTTTACCTCGCCTTTCAGGGGCGCGCCGCCTTCAATTACTAATTTTTCCATGTCGCCTGAATTATCCTCTCAATGCCGGCATAATCTTTTGTGATTTCAATCTCCTCATATCCGGACGCCTTAAGCATATCAGCAACATCAGCCGCCTGTCCAGCGCCTGATTCAAGCATGATAATGCCGTTGTTTTTAAGAAAGCGCCCTGAGGCCGGTATTAATTCCCTGTAAAAATCAAGCCCGTCTGCCCCGCCGTCAAGGGCCATTTCAGGCTCCCAGTCTTTTACCTCAGGCTGGAGGGTTTTTATATCGCCGGTCCGTATGTAAGGGGGGTTTGAAATGATCAAATCAACAGTGAACAGTGAACAGTGAACAGTGAACAGTTTTTTGAGGGGTTCAAACAGGCTGCCTTTTAAAAAAACAGCGTTTTTGATGTTATTGATTTCAGCGTTTTTAATTGCATATGCAATTGCAGTATTAGATATGTCAGTGCCGTAGACCTCTGCTTCAAGGAATTCCCTTGCAAGCGCAAGGGCAAGGCACCCGCTGCCGGTGCATAAATCAAGAACAGCTAAGGTTGAAGGTTTCTCTGTGCCTTTGCCCCTTTGTGCCTTTGTACCTTGCCTCTTAACTCTTAACTCATAACTCTTTACGGTCTTTATGGCGTGTTCTGCCATAAGTTCTGTTTCAGGTCTCGGTATTAAAACGCCGCGGCCGATGATTAACTTCAGCCCTAAGAATTCTTCACTGCCGAGTATGTATTGAAGCGGTTCGCGGCCGAGCCTTCTTTGCAGTAATTCTTCAATCGCATTTATCCTGTCATCGCTTAACGCCGGATTGTTAGCATACATCTCAGACGTGTCAATGCCGAGTCCCTGTCTTACAATGACTTCCGCCTCTTTCTCCGCAGATTCCACCTGAGCAGCTTTTAGGGTTTTTGCAACTTTGTTTAATATCTCAAGCGTCTTCATAAAAATTGTAGCCGCAACCTTCAGGTTGCGTATTTTTCGCAGGCTAAAGCCTGTGACTACATTATACTTCCTTCAGACTCTCCGCCTGATAATGTGTTATAAGGGCGTCTACCATCTCGTCAAGGTCGCCCTCTATGACCATGCCGAGTTTATGCAAGGTAATGCCGATCCTATGGTCGGTAATTCTGTTCTGCGGAAAGTTATAGGTCCTTATTTTTTCACTCCTGTCGCCTGTGCCGACCTGGGTTTTTCTTTCATGCGCCCTTTCTTTTTCCTGCCTCTCAACTTCAAGTTCATAAAGCCTTGAGCGCAAAACCTTCAAAGCCTTTTCCCTGTTTTTAATCTGAGAGCGGCTGTCCTGGCATTGCACTATCAGCCCTGTCGGTATATGAACAATCCTCACTGCAGAATATGTTGTGTTAACACCCTGCCCTCCGGGGCCTGATGCGCAGTAGGTGTCAACCCGTAATTCCTTTTCATCAATTTTCAGATCAACTTCCTCAGCCTCAGGCAGTACTGCAACCGTAGCGGTAGACGTATGAACCCTTCCTGAAGTTTCTGTTACAGGAATCCTCTGCACGCGGTGTACCCCGCTTTCATACTTCAACCGGCCGTATGCGCCCTTGCCCTGTATGGATGCAACGACCTCTTTTAAGCCGCCTATGCCCGTTGAGCTGATGTCTATGGTTTCCACCTTCCAGCGTCTGCCCTCGGCGTATTTAGTGTACATCCTAAAAAGGTCAGAGGCAAAAAGCGCAGCCTCATTCCCGCCCGCGCCCGCCCTTATTTCAAGGATAATACTTTTCTCATCCCTCGGGTCCTTGGGAATAAGCATCAGCTTCATCTCGTCTTCAATCTTTGATTGCTTTTCCTTAAGCTCAACAAGCTCTGATTCAGCGAGTTCTTTCAACTCGCTGTCCCCTTCTGACTCTAAAATTTCCTCAGACTCTTTTATGTCGGAAAGAGTTTTTTTATACTCTCTGAATTTTCTGACAAGCCCGGCAATCTCCGCCTGCTCCTTAGAATACTTCTGATACTGCGTGAAATCGGAAAATACCGCCTGATCCGTCAGAAGCTGTGCAAGCTCTTCATATTTATTTTCAATTGCCTCAAGTTTTTTAATCAGCATTGCCTTCACCTTTTTTTCTTTCTGCAATTCCTGCTTCCATCTGCAGCACTTCTTTAAGCGCAACTATTGCGACTTCCACCTGGTCGTTCGCAGGCGTCTTTGCAGTGAACTGCTGGAGCCATAACCCGGGTTTGGTCATCATCCTGACAAGGGGATTGTCAATTTTTTTTGAACTGAACTTTATAAATTCATAAGAAAGCCCTGCAATCAGCGGGATAAGCACCACACGCGACAGGAATTTTTCAATAAACGGCCAGTCTTGGGGGATAAATGAGAAAATTAGTATGCTTAAAATCATTACGATTAGCAGAAAACTCGTGCCGCACCTCGGATGAAGGATGCTGTAATTTTCAATGTTCTCCACAGTCAACTCCACACCTGCCTCATGCGCGTATATTGTCTTATGTTCTGCGCCGTGATACTGAAAGACCCTTTTGATGTCCTTGTTTATGCTTATCAGTACGACATACAAAAGAAAGAAAAATATCCTAATTACGCCGTCAACAAGGTTAAACGCAATAGAATTTTCCATAACTGTACTAAATATAATACCCAGAAGCTTTGTGGCATAAAGCGGAAGGAGAATGAATATTACTATGCCTAACGCAAAGGCTAAAAATACAGTGATGCCCATTGAAAAAGAGGACGGCTTTCCCTCTTCTTCAGGCATTGCCTTTTCAGCAGAGTAGGTTATCGCCTTAATCCCAAGCATTAATGACTGCACAAGCGCAACCACCCCCCTGATTACGGGTTTCTTAAGCAGTTTCGGCAAAGGGGTGATTTCCTCTTTTTTGACAAAAATGTCCTTGTTAGGCCCCCTCACCGCCACAGTCCACGCATTGGGCGACCTCATCATCACGCCTTCAATTACAGCCTGTCCGCCTATGTTTTTCATATATAGTTAGTCTAAAAAATGCAAAGCTTAAATAAGGCAGATGTTGCGAAAAAATTTATTTTTTGATACCTAAACGTACTGTTAACTAATGGCTGTTGTATTATTTTATTGATAAACGAAATGAAGATAATTTCAAGATATTTATCAAGTTAAATAAATTTTTGAGTAATGTCTGCCCTATTGGTAACATTATTGCAGCCTTAACCTTTCCAAACAAAAAAAGGAAACTCATTATCCGGCAAAAAATGAGTTTCCTTTTCTTGTAAGCGCAGCTACTTCTTTGCGTATTTTCTCTTAAACTTCTCAACCCTTCCTTCAGCATCAACCAGCTTTTGCTTTCCGGTAAAGAAAGGATGGCATTTTGAGCAGATGTCCACATGTATTGACGGCTTTGTTGACCTTGTAGTAAAAGTCTCTCCGCATGCGCAGACCGCCTTTGCCTCTTTGTATTCGGGATGAATTCCTTCTTTCACAACGACCTCCGTTTGAATTGAATTTTATATACTAACAGAATCATCAAGAGTATTTCAATAGCAGGGGCATTCTGATGCTCAGGGCGTTGAAATTACTGCTGTTCAGAGCCTTGCATCTGCAAGCCGTTTTTTGTAAGCATCCTCAGTCTTTCTTTCTATCTCCTTGAGCCGCACGGCAATCTGGCTGCAGACCGTGGAAAGAAGAATCATATGATTATAAGTAAATGCATTCTTTGTCTCCGGGCTGCCTAAGAATACAAAACCCAGCACTTCATCTTCATGCACAAACGGCGAAACTATGAAGGAACTGGCTGAATAATATCTGCCCTCAAATTCCGGGTGTTCCGCAAGGTCCTTGATTAAAAACGGCGCTTTGTTTTCAAAAATCCTTTCAGAAAGCGGGTCTGTCTTCTCTACGCTGCACGCATTATCTATATTAGATGAATTGTAAACGTCAAACTCGTCATTAAACTGATTCCATAAGGCGATAAAACCCATTTTGGCAGGCGTTGCATCATTCATAACCTGCTTAAAGACCACTTCCGCCAGTTTTTTTATGTCGTTAATCTCAGGCACCAGACGGCCTATCTCGTATAATGTGGCAAGTTCTGTGTTCTGGGCCTTTACCCTTTCAATAAGGATTGTGATTATAACCCGAAGCAGTTTAACGCCGTCTGCGGCATCTGCCTCTATGACTTTGAAAAAATCATTATAATCCATTCTCCAGAGCACCGTATCCTCTCTTGCAACGACATCCGCAGACCGGTACTCACCGCCGAAAACCCCCATCTCACCGAAAATATCACCCTGTTCAAGTATTGCAAGAGTCTTGTATTTGCCGGCTTCACGGTTAATCACCTTTCTGACCTCTGCTGCGCCTGAATGGATTATATACATCATATTGGAGTGGTCGCCTTCGCGGATGATGAAGTCGTTTTTTTGAACCCATTCATCTTTTAAAAGTGATGCCAGCAGGTGCAGAGCTTCGTCTTTTATTCCTGAAAAAATAGGTATGGCCTTGAGCAGACTTAAGTTATTTTCCATACGTCCTGCCGGATTCTGAGGCGCCCGGATTGCCGGATGAGGGCTTTTGAGCATCTGCGCCGGACATCTGAGTTTGGAACATTATCCTGAGGTCATTGGGATTATTGCTTACGCTTAAGGCGTCTTCTTTTGTGATGACGCCGTTTTTTGCAAGCTGGAGGAGGTGCTGGTTCATTGTCTGCATTTTATACAAAGAGGCTGAGTCATGAATCATCTTGTCAATGGCGCCTGTCTTTCCTTCCTCTATCATTTTCCTGATGGAAGGCGTGTTGATCATTACTTCAATGACCGCCACTCTGCTCTTGCCGTCTGCGCTCTTAATCAGCCTCTGCGACACTGTGGCGCACAGGGTCATTGCAAGCTGCATCCTGACCTGATGCTGCTGCTCCGGCGGGAATGTATCAATTATGCGGTCTATGGACTGCTTCGCATCGTTTGTATGAAGCGTGCTGAAAACGAGGTGGCCTGTCTCAGCGGCAGTCATCGCAATAGTAATGGTTTCGGCATCCCGCATTTCGCCTACGAGTATGACGTCAGGATCCTGCCTTAACGCCCGTTTTAATGCCGCAGAGAATGAAAGCGTGTCAAACCCTATCTCGCGCTGGTTTATCGTGCATTTTTTGTCCTTATGAACGAACTCAAGAGGGTCTTCAATGGTTATTATATGGAGCGGACGGTTTTCGTTTAAGTGGTCTATCATGGCGGCAAGCGTGGTTGATTTTCCGCTTCCCGTGGGTCCGGTGACAAGGATTATCCCCTGATTTCTGAATACGAGTTCTTTAAAGACCTCAGGGAGCGCAAGCTGGTCCAGCGTCTTGATTTCCATGGGAATGGCCCTGAAAACCGCACCCATGGACCCCATCTGGTAAAACATGTTGCCCCTGAACCTTGCAAGCCCTTCAACAAAATATGAGAAGTCAAGCTCGCGTTCAGCCTCAAATTTTTTAATCTGGGAATCCGAGAGTATCGGGAGTAAAAACTCTTTTATCTCATCTTTGCCTAAAGGAGGATATTCAGTAGGCATAAGTTCTCCCTTTATCCTCATAAGAGGCGGTCTGCCGACCTTAAGGTGAAGGTCTGAGCCGCCCCTTTCCACAAGCGCCTTCAGATATTCGTCTATTTTCATGTTTATTGCGGTTTTGACTGCTGTGATGAAAGAATTTTACTTCTCACGGATTCAGGGTTGTTTGCCTTTGACACTGCCTGCTCCATTGTGATAGCCCGCTCCTTTACGACGAGTTCGGCAAGCGCGGTTTCAAGAGTGCACATGCCGAATTTTGTCCCTGTCTCAATGGCGCTGTAAATCTGGTGCGTCTTGCCCTCGCGGATTAGGTTGGCTATTGCCGGCGTAACTATCATAATCTCCCTTGCGGCAACCCGTCCCTTGCCGTCTGACCTCGGCAGGAGCTGCTGGCAGATTACTGCCTTTAGGGTGGCGCTCAACTGCACCCGTATCTGCTGCTGCTGGTGAGAAGGGAATACGTCTATAATCCTGTCAACGGTCTGCGGGGCATCTTGAGTATGAAGCGTTGCAAATACGAGGTGTCCTGTCTCTGCCGCAGTCAGCGCGAGGGAGATTGTCTCAAGGTCTCTCATTTCACCGACAAGAATCACATCGGGGTCCTGCCTCAGAGAGTGTTTCAACGCTTCAAGGAATGTACGCGTCTGCGCCCCGACCTCCCTTTGCCTGACAACGCAGTTTTTCATTTCATATACAAACTCTATCGGGTCCTCTACCGTAAGAATATGGTCTCTTCGTTCAACATTAATTATGTCAATAAGGGATGCAAGCGTTGTTGACTTGCCGGAGCCCGTAGGGCCTGTGACAAGGATAAGCCCGCGCGGGAGCCTTGTAAGAGAAACTATAGCATCTGAAAGCTTCAAATCCCTTGTGTTCGGGATCTTTGAGGGGATGAGCCTGAGGACCGCGCTTACGCCGTTTTGCTCCAGCAGGACATTTACCCTGAAACGGCTGAGGCCCGGGATGCTGTATGAAAAATCAAGCTCCATTTTTTCCTCAAAATGCGCAATCTGGTCTCCGTAAAGCATGCTGTAAATAAGCGCCTTGGCATCTTCTGGCGTAAGCGGCTGGAAGCCCTGCAGGGGTTCAATATGCCCGCGCACCCTGACCATCGGCGCCCTGCCGGCAATCAGGTGTATGTCAGATGCGCCGTTTTCAACCGCAGCTTTCAGAATATCAACTATTTCCATAAGATTGACCTTATATTGTTTTTACATTTTAGCCGGAGATTTGTCAACTTAAAAATGCGGCGGGGCTTCAATCTTTTGCTTCAATTTATCCCTTTGAGTTCGTCTTTGATATCTTCAAGCGCCGTAACTGCCATATCCCAGTCTAAATAGTCCTTTTCAGTCGCATAATCTATTGCTTTGTTTTTAATTTTTTTCTCAAAATCCTTAAATTTCATAGCATATTTTTTTTCAAGGTTTTTCATCATGAATAAATATTTGTTTTTTTTTCGCAAGAGCTCCTACTGAACAAGGTCCTTAATTCCATCAACAACATTGTCTTTTTTTGTGATGATTATAATTTCATCTTTTATGTTTTTTGGCAGTTTGACCGCAATACCCATATTAAACCCCCTCTTTCAGCTTATTTTACCACAAAATAAACTATTTTTATTTTATTGAATCGGCTAAAAAATCATGCTATTATCCAGAAAAGTATCTAATAGCTGGTTGGGTGACAAAAAATAAGCGACAAAGGTAAGATAAGGCAATGGCAAAATTGAATAAATCCATGCGTGATGCAGCAAAGCGCTCATTTTCTGTTGCGTTGCATGATTTTGTGAACTGCTTGGCAGAACATATCAGTGCCAGTGATGGAGGGTGGACAGTCAAAGGGTTTATAGACGTCTATAAAAATATTTACACCATCAGTTCAGATACTAAAATTGTTTCTAAAATACTAGAGATTCACCTATTCCCGCAGATTTTGCAGTTCGCAGAAGAAAACAACTTCTCGATTGTCCTTGCAGAGCATCAGAATTGGTATCCTGACTTGAGCTTTGTAAGCCAGAAAGACCCCACCATCAAATTTGCTGTAGACCTCAAGACTACTTATCGAGACCCGAATTCCCCCGGTCATGTAAACGGCTTTACTTTAGGCAGTCATGGCACTTATTTTAAAGATCGTACTTCTTCAAAAAACATACAGTTTCCGTATAGTGAATATTCAGGTCATTTCTGCCTTGGAATCATTTACTCGCGCACGGACGGCAAAGATTTAGATGAAACTGAAGTTATAAAGGTCAACGAACTCGATGACGAGACGGTGGAGCCAAAGCAAATTGGACATAGGAAGGTAACAAAGGTTGAAAACCTTCGTTCAATTGCCTCCGTAATTAAGGATTTTCAGTTTTTCATATGTGAGAAATGGCAGCTTGCAAGTGATCGTCAGGGTTCCAGTAACACGGCGAATATCGGCTCGATAACATACATAAAAGACATTCTTAAAGGAAATGGGGTCTTTGCAAAGCTTGGGGAAGATTGGTTTGATGAATACTGGATGAACTATGGGCTGACCACAATGAAGAAAGGTGGGAAGGCTGTTGCAATTAAACGCATCGAAGACTTTATAGATTTCAAAGGAAACAAGAAGTTTAAAAATATAGTTGTTCCAGTGGTCACTAAAAAGAAGAGCTAATGAGAGTAATTACTCCCCCGATAAAAAGCCAGGGAATTAAAACCAAACTAGTGCCATGGATTCAAGCTCTTGTGCCGGATGTCCCCGGCCGTTGGATTGAACCCTTCATTGGTACCGGTGTCGTAGCATTTAATTCCGGCTTTAGGAGAGCTATTCTTAGCGATACGAATCCTCATATAATTCGATTTTATCAGGCTATTCAGAAAAGAGAAATTACTCCATTAATTGTCCGTGAGTACCTGCAAAGAGAAGGCGAAATACTGTGCAAAGCAGGTAATAAAGGATACGAGCATTTTACCTACGTCAAAGACCGCTTCAATCGAGGGCATGATTCACTGGATTTTCTCTTCCTCTCAAGAGCAGGGTTTAACGGCATGATGCGTTTTAACCGAAAAAGTGAATGGAATATTCCTTTTTGTCAGAAACCGGAGCGTTTTAGTAAATCCTACATCACTAAAATCGTGAATCAGGTACATGATGTAGCCTGCCTTATTCAGCCTAAATGGCAGTTTCTAAATGAACCCTTTGAAAATATAATTTCTCTTGCAACCGAAAGGGACATCATATACTGCGACCCGCCGTATATAGGCCGTTATGTTGATTATTACAGCGGTTGGACTGAAGATGACGAACACCGTCTTTTCGAACTTCTTGCTGCCACTAAAGCTCGTTTTATACTTTCAACCTGGCACCATAATGATTACAGAAAAAATGAAATGCTGGAAAAATATTGGGACCGCTTCAATATTGTCACTCGCGACCATTTCTACCATTCCGGGGGGAAAATCGAAAATAGACGCTCAATTGTCGAAGCTTTAGTTTTTAATTTTCCAGCATATATACAAGAGCACAATTATGGTATTGAACCAAAGCTTGAACAACTGGTGCTATGCGAAGAAAGAGAAAAATACATTACCCAACAACTCACTCCAGCAGACTCCGTTTCACTGCGCCGCTGATTTAGGGCGTTCTCCTTTCGCTCCGCTGAGACGGCATATGACGACTGTGTCGTCAAAAAAGAACATTTTTAAGTGCCTTGAAAGATTATTACAATCTCCGTTTGACACTGCACGGGCTTTATTATTAAGATAATCCATGGCGTTATTTAAACCAGGGGACAAGCCGCAGGAAAAAGACGCTCTGAATAAATTAGAAAAGCGGGTTCAGTACACCGAGAAACTGCATTTTGTCACCAACAAGATAAACTCCGCCAACAACATAGATGAAATTCTCATAAACCTGAGAGACGACATACTCCAGCTTTTTGACGCGGACCGGCTCACCATTTACTGCGTGGATTATTCAAAAGATGAAATCTTCTCCAAATTAAAGGTTGGCACTGACATAAAGGAAATCCGCGTGCCTATATCGCCGGCAAGCATAGCAGGTTATGTCGCCCATTCAAGGGAAATGGTAAATATCCCGGATGTGTATGACCAGACCGCCTTAAAAAATATTAATCCCGACCTGAGCTTTGATTACAGTTGGGACAAAAAATCAGGATATAAGACCGCACAGGCGCTGGCGGCGCCTGTCACATTCGGAACCAAGCTTTTCGGCGTCATTCAGCTTATCAATAAAAAAGGCGGGACCGCCTTTGCGGAAGAGGACGAAAAAAATGTCATGGAAATCGGCAGCGTCCTCGGCATTGCCTTCCGCAATCAGACAAGGATGGTGCAGAGCCGTCTTAATTCCCTCATAATGCAGAATCTCATCACTGAAGAAGAGCTGAAAAAGGCAATGGCTTCTGCAAGGGAGCTGAAAAAAGACGTGGAAACGGTCCTCATGGATGATTTCAAGATTCCAAAGAAGGAAATCGGATTTGCCCTTAGCCAGTTTTATGGATGCAGATTTGCGGATTATTCCGAGTATGCGGTCAGACAGCAGCGTGACCTCCTAAAGGGACTGAATATAGCGTATCTTAAACGGCAGTTCTGGGCGCCTTTGACTTTTGACACTGAGAAAGAAAAGATAACTGTTGTTATTGACAACCCCACTGATATGCAGAAGACTGCCGAGGTAAGACAGCTTATCAGGGCCAAGGATTATGAGTTCCATGTTGCATTAAAAGGCGATATTTTAAAATTTCTGGAGCCCCATGAAGAGATTTATCAGGAGTCAGAGGCTTCCATGTCAGATATACTCGGCGCTTTGGAAGAGGGCAGTATGGAAACCGCCCGTGAAGAAGATACTGAGGGCTCAGAACTCAGTGAAACTGCAAGCACCATTGTCCGTCTGGCAAACCATATCATTACAGACGCATACAACAAAGACGCCTCTGACATTCATATAGAGCCGAATAAGGCAAAGAAGACCACTGACATCAGATACAGAGTTGATGGAATATGCTCAAAGGCGCTTGAGATTCCATTTACGCACAGCGCTCCTCTTGTATCAAGACTTAAGATTATGGCTTACATGGATATTGCAGAGAGGAGACTGCCTCAGGACGGTAAGATTAAATTCAAGTACAAAGACAAAATCCTTGAGCTCCGCGTTGCAACACTGCCAACGGTCGGAGGCGAGGATGTCGTGATGAGGATACTTCCCCCAAGCGAGTCCATGCCTCTTGACGCCCTGAATCTTTCTGAAAGAAATCGGAAGCTGTTCAGGGAAATACTTGCAACGCCCTATGGGATTATCCTTGTTGTCGGGCCGACAGGCTCAGGAAAAACCACGACGCTTCATTCTGCGCTTGCATCCATAAATACTCCTGACAGAAAAATTTGGACGGCAGAGGACCCAGTGGAAATTACACAATACGGACTCAGGCAGGTGCAGGTCATGCCCAAGATAAAATTTGATTTTGCGGCGGCAATGCGCTCATTCCTGAGGGCAGACCCTGACATAATCATGGTGGGTGAGATGAGGGATCAGGAGACGGCAGCCATCGGCGTTGAGGCGTCACTAACAGGGCATCTGGTTTTAAGCACCCTTCATACAAACAGCGCCCCTGAGACAATTACCCGTCTGATTGACATAGGCATAGACCCGTTTAATTTTGCAGATGCTCTGTTAGGCATACTTGCACAGCGATTAGTCCGGACTTTATGTAAGGAATGCAAGGAGGCTTACACCCCTTTGAAAGATGAATTTGAACACCTGATAGATTTGTACGGCAGGGACTTATTCCCTGAATTGGGAATTGCATACTCGGACAATCTTAAGATATATAAGGCAAAGGGCTGCGGCAACTGCAATCATACGGGCTATAGGGGCAGGACAGGCATTCATGAACTTCTTGCCGGCAGCCCGCCGATAAAGCGCCTTATCCAGACCAGGGCCGTTATGGAAGACATCAGGCAGGAGGCAATAAAAGAAGGCATGCGGACGCTCTTTCAGGACGGCATCACAAAGGTATTTAAGGGCCTCACTGATTTAAAGCAGGTCAGGAGCGTGTGCAAATAACAGACTGCGCATATCGCCTTTTTCGTCATTCCGTCCAGACGCATCGGGATCACAAAAGAGCATGAAAATACCTTTAATGTCATACCTGCGAAGGCAGGTATCCAGTGTCTTTTTATATCTGGATTCCGTGTCAAGCACGGAATGACAGACTCTACTTTCGCGGGAATGACATAATTTATAAGAATGTGCCCGCCGGAACAAGAAAAGATCCAAAATTATTTTCTGAATTTTGTATAATTAACAGTTTGACATTTTTATGAAACAGAACATTACTACAATACTGAGGGAATACACCAAAGAGCCGAAGATTGCGTATTTCTCCATGGAGATAGGCTTAAAGGATGAAATACCGACTTTCTGCGGCGGGCTCGGCGTGCTTGCCGGTGATACTGTAAAATCCGCCGCGGACCTCTCACTGCCTTTTGTGGCAATTACACTTATCAGCCGCAAGGGATATTTCAAGCAGGAAATTGACGGCATGGGGCATCAGATAGAATTGCCTTTGACATGGGAGCCCTCGTCGCTTATGACTGCGGTGACTGAAAAAGTGGCTGTAACGATTGAAGGCAGGCCTGTTCATTTACAGGCATGGATTTATTTTGTTGAAAGTCTGAGAGGCGGAAATGTCCCGGTAATCTTTCTTGACGCCAATCTGCCTGAAAACAGCCCTGAGGACAGAACCTTGACAGACCATCTTTACGGCGGAGACGAATGTTACAGGCTGAAGCAGGAACTGCTCCTGGGCATCGGCGGCGTAAGGATGCTGAAAAAACTCGGCTTCAAGGTGAAAAAGTACCACATGAATGAAGGACACGCAGCCTTTCTCACGCTTGAATTGCTCCATGAACATAAGAAAGACCTTGAAAGAGTGTGGGATGAATCTTTCATATGGGATTTTGAAACTGTAAAGGACTTATGTGTTTTTACAACACACACGCCTGTTGAGGCGGGACATGACAGGTTCACGTATGAACTTTACAATAAAGTTGCAGGCGATTATTTCCCTGAAAAAATCCTTCAAAAACTTGCAGGCGCCAAGCATCTTAATTTAACTCTCCTCGGCCTTAATCTGAGCATGTATGTTAACGGCGTGGCAAAAAAGCACGGGGAAGTTTCACAGAACATGTTCCCGGGTTACAGGATTAATGCAATAACAAACGGCGTACATTCATTCACATGGACCTCAGACAGCATGAAAAAGGTTTTTGACAAATACCTTCCCGGCTGGGCCAACGAGCCTGAAATATTTGTCAGGGTCGGCGCAATCCCGGATGAAGAGATGTGGAATGCGCATCAGGAGGCAAAAAAAATATTTATTGATTATGTGAACTCTGTTTCAGACGCGGGTATGGACGCCGACACGCTTACGCTCGGGTTTGCAAGGAGGATTACCGAGTACAAAAGACCGGACCTTTTGTTTTTTGACCCTGAACGGCTTGAGAGAATCGGAACCGGCAAGATTCAGATTATCTACGCGGGCAAGGCGCATCCGAGGGATACGGACGGCAAGCATGCAATTGAAAGGATATTCTCCCAAATCGAAAAGTTTAAAGGGAAGATAAAGATTGCGTACATTCAAAATTACAATATGAGCACTGCGCTCAGGCTTATCTCAGGCGTTGATGTCTGGCTCAATACCCCGCTCAGACCCCTTGAGGCGTCAGGCACAAGCGGCATGAAGGCGGCGCATAACGGCGTAGTAAATTTCAGCGTCCTTGACGGCTGGTGGATAGAAGGGCATATTGAAGGATTCACCGGATGGGCAATAGGCCCTGCCCCCACAGAGATACAGCCTGACTGGAATATGAGCAAGATAGATGCGGAAGACCTTTACACCAAGCTTGAGAAATTCGTAATCCCCAGATACTACAATGACCGCAAGCAATGGATTAGGATGATGCAGAATGCCATCGGGAAAAATGCCTACTATTTCAATACCCACAGGATGATGCGCCGCTACGTCACAGAGGCGTATATCAGGTAACCTGCCTTACTGCCCCAAACATTTTCAAAAACCTGTTAAAATATTTAGATGCCCGGACACGAACTCATCATTGAAGGCGCAAAACAGAATAACCTTAAAAATATCAGCCTCGCTCTTCCGCATAATAAAGTCATTGCAATCACAGGCGTATCAGGCTCGGGCAAGTCATCGCTTGCATTTGACACCATATTTGCTGAAGGGCAGTGGAGGTTTATTGAATCCCTGTCAACCTACGCAAGGCTTTTCCTTGAAAAACTTGACAGGCCTGATGTTGAGGCAATTCATAACATAAGGCCTGCCATAGCCCTTGAGCAGAGAAATCCGGTAAAGTCATCGCGTTCAACAGTCGGCACGGCTACTGAAATTTATGATTACCTCAGGCTTCTTTATTCAAAAATATCAGCGCCGCACTGCCCGAAATGCGGCAGGGAGCTAAAGATATGGGAGCCGTCAACTGTTGTTAAAAAGCTTATTGAAAAATATTCAGGACAGAAGGCATTGATTCTCTTTGAATCCGGGGAATCTTTGCAAAGCCTCAAGCAGCGCGGATTCCACAGAATATGGATAGACGGAGAAGTTGTAGAGATTCAAGAAGCGGAAAAATTGAATAAGGATGAAGGTGAAAGGTTGAAGGATGAAAATTCTTCTGAGGATTCATCCTTCATAATTCATCCTTCCAACGACACATCACTCCTTACTCCTCACTCCTTACTGTTTATCGTCCTGGACCGCCTAATCATCAAAGACGAGCCGCGTTTGTCAGACTCGGTTGAGATTGCATGGAAAGAAGGAAACGGGAAGGTTAGGATTGAAATCCCCGGCGCTCCACCGCTTTCACTCATATTCTCATCAAGCCTCAGGTGTCATGACTGCGATATTGAACTGCCGAAGCCCCACCCGCTTTTGTTTTCATTTAACCACCCGCTCGGCGCATGCCCTGAATGTAAGGGGTTTGGCAATACGCTGAAATATTCAGAGGACATCATTATCCCTGACAAAGACCTTTCCCTTGCAGACGGCGCCATAGAGCCGTGGAGCAAGCCTGCATACAGATGGTGGTACAGGCAGTTTGCAAAATGGGCCAAGGCAAGAGATGCAAAAAAGATTCTTGATGTGCCGTACAAAGACCTGCCTGCTGAAACAAGGGAATTAATATTTAAAGGCAATCCGGATTTTTACGGGGTCCATGAATTTTTTGAAGAACTGGAGGGCAAGCGGTACAAACTTCATGTGAGGGTATTTTTAAGCAGGTACAGAAAGCCTGTTGTATGCAGTCTCTGCGGCGGGAACAGGCTCCAGCCCGGGGCGCTTTCATATAAAGTCGGCGGGCTCAATATTGCAGAGCTTTCAAAAAAGCCCTTGTCGCAATTAAGCATTTTCTTCTCAGGGCTCAGGCTTTTAGAATACGAAAGAGAAATGTCGGCTGAAATACTCAGGCAGATTAATCTCAAACTGAACTTTCTTCTCAGGGTAGGGCTTGGGTATCTTACTCAGGACAGGCTGTCAAAAACACTTTCCGGCGGAGAATCGCAAAGGATAAATCTTTCGGGCCAGCTTGCCTCAAGACTTACCGGAACGCTTTACGTATTGGATGAGCCTACGGTAGGGCTTCATCCGAGGGACGTGGACATGATTGCAGGGATAATGAGAGAGCTTGCAGACATAGGCAATACCATCATAGCTGTTGAGCATGACAAGGCTGTCATTAATTCTGCCGACTGGATTACAGAACTGGGGCCGGGCGGAGGCGGAAAAGGGGGACGCATACTTTTTTCAGGGTGGAGGCAGGACTTTTTAAAATCCGATACGCTTACAGCGGCTTACTTAAATAATACGGCGTCAATACCAGTCCCGAAATACAGGAAAAGGGGCAGCGGCAAAAAGCTCTTTGTAAAAGGCGCCTGCGGAAATAACCTGAAACACATAGATATAAATATCCCGCTTCAGACATTGACATGCATTACCGGAGTCTCCGGCTCGGGGAAAAGCACTATTGTAGGGGATACGCTTTATAATGCCGTTGCAAAGGCTTTTAAGACAGCGAATGAAGAGCCGCTGCCGTTTAAATCAATTTCGGGGATTGAATATCTGAAAGGGATAAAGATAATAGACCAGTATCCCATAGGCAAAAGCCCGCGCTCAAATCCTGTCACATACATCAAGGCCTTTGATCCGGTAAGAAAACTCTTTGCAAATACTGCACAGGCAAAAAACCTCGGTTTCGGGGCCGGGCATTTTTCATTTAATACAGAAGGCGGGCGCTGTGAAGCCTGCGCAGGGGCAGGCTATCAAAGGCTTGAGATGTATTTTTTTGAAGACCTGTATGTCAAATGCGAGGAATGCGGCGGCAGGCGCTACAAGCCTGAAGTATTGGAAATTACATATAACGGCAAAAATATTCACGATATCCTTGAAATGACAGTTGAGGAGGCAGTTGAATTTTTCTCACGCCTGCCGTCAGTCACAAAGGGACTGAAATTAATGGCGTCTGTAGGCCTGGGTTATCTTAAGTTAGGACAGCCTGCCACAACGCTTTCAGGAGGAGAGGCGCAGAGGCTTAAGATATGCGCCGAACTCAGGGCATTAAACAGGCGTGACTATCTTTACATCCTTGACGAGCCGACCGTAGGGCTTCATCCCGATGACATCAAAAAACTGCTCGGCGTCTTAAACGGGCTTGTGGATGCAGGCAACACCGTCCTGCTGGTGGAACATAATCTGGATGTCATAAAATGCGCAGACTGGGTCATAGACTTAGGACCCGAAGGCGGGAATGAAGGCGGCAGTATCGTTGCCGAGGGCACGCCTGAGGATGTTGCAACACAAAAACAATCGCATACAGGGAAGTTTTTGAAAGAGTATCTGGCTTAGCGTTGTGTTTCTTAAGTTCCAGGTTGTTTTTTCCGTCATTCCCGTGGAAACGGGAATCCAGAAACTTGTTTTTACTGGATTTCTGCTTTCGCAGGAATGACAACTTATTTATGGAATATTACACCATGCTGTGTTGTGTTATAATTTCTCTTAAGACATGACTGACAATAAAGGAAAAGAAGCTGTCCTCAATTTTCTCAAGACCAAGGCTGACAGGCCTGTCAGCCTGAGGGAAATCTCAGGCGCTCTCCGCATGCCCAAGCATGAATACCGCACGCTTAAGCGCACCCTGAAATCATTAATCAATTCCGGCGACATCTATAAAACGCGCATAGGGCTTTACGGCGCGGCTGATGAGATGAGCCTTGTCACGGGGTTTTTTGAGGCGCACAGGGACGGTTATGGTTTTGTGCTTTCAGAAAAACAGGGAGAGCAGGATCTTTTTATCCCGCCGAGAAAGACTGCGAGCGCGATGTCCGGAGACCGGGTGACGGCACGTGTTGAAAACACGGCAAGGAAAGAGGGGAGCATTGTAAAGGTCATAGAGCGCGGGCAAAAGAAGATTGCCGGAAGATTCTGCGCGGAGAAAAACACTTTTTATGTTAAACCTAAAAATAGAAAGATACCTTTTGACATATACATCAGTCCTAAAGACAGGGCAGAAGCGAAAAACGGCGATTTTGTCATAGCGGAGATTACCTCTTATCCAACCGCATCAAGACCGCCTGAGGGAAGAATTTTAAAAGTCTTGGGCGGGATAGACGAGCCGAAGCTTGAGATTGACATGATAATTGAGGAATATTCTCTTACGCCCAAATTCCCCGCCCCCGTGCTCAATGAGGCGCGCAGTTTTCCAGAGAAAATAAACGCTCACGGCAGGGTTGACTGCCGCCGCCTTTTGACTGTCACCATTGACGGCGAAACGGCAAAGGATTTTGACGATGCCATATCAATAGGGAAAACTGCAGACGGTTTTATCCTCTATGTGCATATTGCAGACGTCAGCCATTATGCGCCGTGGGATTCTGCGCTGGACCTTGAGGCAAGGCACAGGGGCACAAGCGTATATTTTCCGCACAAGGTAATCCCCATGCTTCCAAAGGAGCTT
>JACRGX010000009.1 GCA_016212185.1 Nitrospirota bacterium | reverse complement strand
GGCAACTTCTACGATTTTCCTATGAATATCACCTTCTTCAAGGCGTGTTTTTATCAATGCTCCTTCGGTGTCTGCAATGGAATTCATTTCAGCGATTTCTCTTTTGCAATTGCTGTTTAATACATCTTCAATGTTTTTTACCCCCACAAGGTCAAGGTCTCCCTCATTCGGCGGTATCACCTTTACAACTGTTACCCAGCATTTTTCATCTTGCGCAAGTTTAAGCCCGTTGACAAGGACCTCTTTTGAGCCGTTGACTGCTATAAGGATTTTTCTGTACCCTTTCATGTTCCGTTACCTCACGACCAGAATGGGACAGGATGCATTGGTGATTACTCTTTCTGCTGTGCTTCCTATGATCGCCTTGTTGACACCGCTGTACCCGTAACTCCCCATCACTATCAAGTCGGTATTCAGTTTATTTGAGGTTTCAACGATTTTCTCAGCCGCATTCCCTTCTTGTATTTCATCTTTGACGGATACCCCAAGCTCTGAGGCAATTCCCTTTGCCGTACTAATAATTTTCTGCGCTTCAAGAAGAAGACTTTTCTTAATTGAGCTGCTTTTAAAAAATTCCACCATTTCTTCATAGCGCGGAATAACATACAGGATTTGCAATTCTGCATTATCTGTTTTTGACAAACGGCAGGCGAGGTTTAATGCCTTTTGACTGGATGCCGAACCGTCAAAAGGAACCAGGATAGATTTATATTCTCCGGTGCATTCTGTACACGGTTTTTTCACTACCAGCACATCAATTGAAGAATTTACAATGACCTGTGAGGTCACGCTCCCCATAAGCAGTCTTTTCAGCCCTTTTCTGCCGTATGTGCCCAGCATTATTAAATCCGCCTTCTCTTCCTTTGCAATGTCAACTATGACTGCAGGAGGCTCCCCCTCACGAAGCAGGGATTGTACTTCTATTCCAAATTCAGAAGTTAACATTGCTTTTGTTTGAACACACACTTTTTCGCCTGCCTTCATGCGTTTTTCCAATTGCTCCGGCGCAATTCCGAATTCCTCGGAATCAAAAAACACGGCATGCACTAAAATAAGTTTACTGCCGTGTTTTTTGATCCAGTTTGCCGCCTCAATCAACGCCGCTTTGCTGTGCTGAGAGTCATCAAATCCCACTAAAATTTTTTCGTACATAGCTTAATGAGCCCCTCCGCCCTTTCTGAATATGAGTCCGACTCCAAAACCGGCAGCCAGCGCCGCCATTACGGATATAATCCCGTATAAAGCGGCTTTATTCTTTGCCATGCCGGCAAGTATCTTTACGATACCAACCTGTTCAACCGATACCTTTGCCTCTGCTTTCTCAAGGACCTTTTTATCCCTTACCGCATATACGGTAACGAGATAATTCCCCGGAGGCGCCTGATAAGGCCAGCTTGTCAGAATATAATAAGCCTGCCTGCCGTCTTTTGCCGTGGTTATTATTTTACTCGAAGATATTGTGTAAAGATTTGAGGATTCCTTATATTTTACGAATTCATTGAACCATTTTGATTTTTCATCCTCATTTGAAACAGGTGTCATTTTTATCTGTCTGCTTAAAGCCGGATAGCCGAGAACATACTTATCCGTTTCCTCTTTGCTCAGGAGATCCTCAATTTTTTTTGTACTGTAAATGGAATAGAGATTTGGTGTATTCTTAAAATTTACTGTCCCTTTGTTCATCCACAAAAATCCTGCTGTCTTTCCTCTCTGTTTCAGAACATCATGTCCGTTGGGAGAAGCTATTTTAATAATCAGGTCAGTGCCGGAATCGGCATTTCCGGCAACGCTTACAATACTGCCATGATAAAAGAAATCTATCTTAATATGGTTGTGGTTTGCCTTTATTGTAAGTTCAGCAGATGATTCCCCTGTGAATATGAATATGCATGGCAATAAAAATATTAAAAATTTAAAATTTTTCATCAGTGTTTTCCAACCTGTGATAGAAGCAATGACGGCGTTAATGTAAGTTCAAAGATTATTTTTACTGTCACTATGAGAACTATCACTGCGAGTATTATCTTTAGCTGTTCCCCTTTCATTTTCCTGCCGAATACCGCTCCTGCCTGTGCCCCGACAGTGGAGCCTAACAGCAAAAGCACTGCAAGGATAAAATCCACGTTGTGATTGGTATAAGCCTGAAGAAAAGTAACTTCTATGCAGTTAAACAATATCTGAAAGAGGCTTGTGCCTACAACGACATGCATTGGCATTTTTAAAACGTAGACCATGACAGGAACCATTAGGAAACCGCCGCCGACTCCCATGATTGCAGCGAGTATGCCGACAAAACCTCCGAATAAAATCGGAACAAGCGTGGAATGTGTTACCCCTGATTTTTCAAAGTGCGTTTGAAATGGGAGTGACTTGAGGAATTTTGTCAGTCCTGATTCTTTTTCAGTTTTGACCGCCTCCGTCTTTTTTTTCTTCATACTGTTTAAACTTTCAATGAGCATATATGTTCCGACTATCCCAAGCATCAGGACATAAGTCATTTTTATGACGAAGTCTGCATTGCCCGTTGCATTGAGAACTCTTATGGCCTGTACGCCCAAAAGTCCTCCGATAAACCCGCCGATAAGGAGATATAATCCCATCTTGAAATCCACATTGCCGACCTTCCAGTGCGCATATGTCCCGGAGGTTGATGCGGCAACTATCTGATTTGAATCCGTTGCAGCTGCAACAGTTGAGGGAATACCGAACATTATTAGAAGTGGGGTCATCAAAAACCCCCCGCCGACGCCGAAAAGACCGGACAGCAAGCCTACTGCAAGCCCCAGCCCGATCGGAATTATAATGTTGATGCTTGTTAAGGCTATCGGTAAGTAAAGATACATAAAATTCATTGATGCGTCTCCTTGCTGATTGGAAGAAATTCACGAAGCATAAATCTGACTCGCCATTGTTACAACAGGTCTTGATGCCGTTCTAACGAGTTTTTGTAAATCACTTGATGTAATATTTCCGTTGTTGGTTATGCTTGGGCTCAACAAGACCATATCTACGGTATTTTTTTGTTTGAGGAAATCTTTTACTGCCAAACCTATATCCATTGTTGTTGTCTGGATATTGGTATCAACTCCTGACTTGCGGCATTTTTCAAGAAGAAGGCTGATGGCCCCGGCATTCTTTTTGTCATTTGTTGAGAGTATTTCCTGCGCTGTCTTATGTTCGCCTGCCTCTGCAAATGTAACAGCAGTCATTATGTTTTCAAACTTTTCCATTAATTTTTGTTTGTATACGAGCAAAATAGTTATGCCCCTGTCCATAATTTTTGCCAGATCAATTACATATGAAAGTCCTTCATCACATTCTTCGTCTTGATAGGTTACAAATAAGAGATTTTTTTTCATTTTTACCTCCGGATTGTTTTAATTCCTACCCTATCTATAGCATAAACGGTGCTTTACTATAATGGCTTGATTTTTAAGGGATATTTAAAAATGAAACTTATTGGGCGTTTAAAATATGAACGGTATCAAAGAGGGGTTATTTTAATTAGTATGGATATAACTTATTGATTTAGAAGTATTTTTAAAATATTACAGGGGGAATAAAGAGGCGTTTAAAATATGAACGGTTTAAGAATATAAGAACATAAGCATTCCCTTGTTTTTTTCTGACAAATTGTGGTAGTATTTATTCATACCAGTATGGAGGATACTTAATATGACAATAGCAGTGAAGAAAACAATATCACTCCCACCTGAACTTGCCAAAGAAGCTGAAGAAATTGCCCGCGATGAAGGGAAGCCCCTGAGCGCGGTAATTCAGGATGCTCTGCGGACAACGAGGAAGGAAAGACTTAAGAAGGAATTCAGGGAATTGCAGGGCTGCTGGAGCAAGAAGGCAAAAGAAAAAGGGATACTCACCGAGAAAGACCTTCAAAGATACCTCGCGACATGAGAGTTGTTTTTGATTCAAATATTTTCATCTCAGCATTTGTTATTCCCGGCAGCCAGGCTGAAAAAGCTGTTTTCAGGATCATTAACAACCATGACAGTCTTATACTTTCCAAGACAATCATTGATGAGGTATTATCGGTTCTTGCTCATAAATTCAGCCGTGATAGAGAAGCCATAAGCCGTATTGCCGTTTATCTTGCGGGGCTGGGTGAAATTGTTCATACAATCAGAAGCATTACGGTTTTAAGAGATGTTCCTGATAACAGGATTCTTGAATGTGCAGTTAGCGGAAAAGCAGATGTAATTGTAACCGGAGACAAACAAATGCTTGCCTTGAAGGAGTATAAAGGAATAAAAATAATCACCCTAAAAGAGTATCTGGGATAATTTCCTCTCTTTGGTAAAGTAAGTTTTTTGGTCAACTACTTATCTTAACCGGAAGGCCGTGACTCATCAACTCTTTTATGCGCGGCATGAACTGTCAACACAATTCGTGATTAGTTCAATTTTTAATCTTCCTTGAGAATTTTCCAGAGGCTTGTCCTTGAGATGCCTAATGATTCTGCTGCCTTTGTTTTGTTGCCGCCAAATACCTTGACAACCTTTTCAACATATTCCTTGATATGCTCATCAATGGTTTTTATCTGGTCAGGGCCTAAGGTCTCAATCTGCAGCACCCTGATGCCGTGAGGAAGGCTCTCTGGCGTAATTACAGGGCTCTTCTCAATTATTATTGCCCGCTCAATGATATTTTCAAGTTCCCTTACATTACCCGGAAAACTGTAATGCATTAGAATTTCCATCGCCTCTTCTGAAATCCCTGTTATTTTCTTATTGGATTTAGGAAGATGTTTCTGCAGGAAAAATGCGCTTAAGGGCTTTATATCTTCCTGACGTTCTCTTAAAGGCTGGATAAAGATTTCCATAATATTCAGCCTGTAATAGAGGTCTTCCCTGAACCGTCCCTCTGAGATCAGATTCTTTACATTCTGGTTTGTTGCGGCTATGAACCTGACATCAACTTTTTGGGGTTTTATCCCCCCAACCCTGTAAAATTCACCATCTTCAACAACCTTCAAAAGCTTTGCCTGGAGGGCCGTGGACAATTCCGCAATTTCATCAAGGAAAAGCGTGCCGGTGTCAGCTATTTCCACAAGCCCCTGTTTTGGTGTTATTGCTCCTGTAAATGCGCCTTTTTCATGTCCGAACAACTCGCTGGCAAGGAGGTCCTCCGTAAGTGTTGCACAGTTGATGGAGAGAAACGGCCTGTCCTGTCTCCTGCTTGTTGAATGTATTATTTTGGCTATGAGATTTTTCCCCGTGCCGCTTTCTCCAGTAAGAAGAACGCTGCATGCAGAATCCTTCAGCCCGTCTATGGTATCCAGAATTTTTTTTATGCTTTCGCTCTTTGCAATAATCGTGACCTTTTTGTTCATGTCAAAGTAAGTCTTTAACGCAATATTTTCTTTTTTGAGGTTTTTCTGCTTTTGAATTTTCTTTACCCTGATGATCAACTCGTCCAAATCAAAAGGCTTTGTTATATAATCGTAAGCGCTCTTTTTCATGGCTTCAACCGCAGAGCCGATGCTTCCAAAGCCTGTGATTATGATTACTTCTGTTTCGGGATATTTCTCTTTTACCTTTTCCAGAAGCTCAATACCGCTCAGCCGCGGCATTTTTATGTCTGTAATAAGGAGGTCAAAGCGTTCCTTCTTAAGCGCATGAAGGGCCTCATAGCCGTCTTTTGTTCCGGACGTACTGTATCCTTCTTCATTCAGCGTATCAACGATATTTTTCAGAGTTATTTCTTCATCTTCTGCAACGAGTATCTTTAATGCCATGATTGTCAGTTCTCCTTCCCGGCAGGCAGGGTAATGATAAAGGTGGTTCCTCTGCCTTCCTGACTGTCAACCTGAATGTCGCCGTGATGTTTCTGAATAATATTGAAGACAATCGCAAGCCCCAGCCCTGTCCCTTTTTCCTTGGTGGTAAAAAAAGGTTCAAATATTTTGTCAATGGCTTCCTGCGGTATGCCTTTGCCTGCATCGGATATTTTAATTATTATATTGTTATTTTTCGTAATGGTCTTTACTGTCAGGTCTCCCTTCCCAGACATAGCCTCAATTGCATTGCTGAAGAGATTGATAAAGACCTGCTCCATCTGCTCGGGGTCAGCGGAAATAAATAATTGACTAATTTCATTTTCCTGCAAAAAGCGGACATTGGCAGTGTTTAAAGAACTGGGAAGCAATTTGTATGTATTGGCAATAAGGGTATTTAATTCAATTCTCACGGGTTGCGGCTCTTTCCCGCGGGCAAACTCAAGCAGGTCGCTTACTATTTTTTTAACTCTCATAGTTTGTGCGAAGATGTCATCAAGCCCGTTTTTGATGAACGGAGGACACTCTTCCCCGGATTTTTTAATCAGCCTCTGTGCTGTTGTGTATATATTGTTAAGCGGATTATTCAGTTCATGGGCGACTCCGGATGCCAGCGTACCGATAGCAGCCAATTTTTTGCTTTGCAGCAGTTCTCTTTCCCTTTGCGCAAGCTGCTCTTCCATATAGTTGAATTTCCCAATAAGAAGACCCACTTCATCCGTTCCCCAGTTTTTAGTAGGTTCAGCAACACTGGAAAAGTTTCCCAGTCCTGTTTTTTCTATCTCTCCGGACAATATTCTTAAACGTCTCACAGTGCTTTGGCTTATCCCGAACAACGCCCACAGCCCCACAAAAATAAACATCGGAAAAAGGATTAATGCCGTGGTCTGCGATACGGCAATTGCCTTGTCAACTTTTTCCCTTGCCGACTTATCCATATCATTGGAAATAGTCAATATCTCCTCACCGTCTTTTCTTATGGCGGTCATTTCGGTATTCAGCTCCTGTAAATTTTTAATAATCGGATTTTCTTCACGCAGAGAAAAAAGACTTTTTAAGAGCTCCGCATTTACGAGCGGACGCTCTAAGAATGTAGTTTCAATGATTTGAGAAAGTGCGCTGTATTGTGAATTTTTGGGCTTAAGATGAGTCAACTGCTTTTGAATTTCAGTAAAAATAGTTTCAATGTGATTGAATTTCTGACCGTAGTCATCTATTTTTTTTCCGAGCGTAAGGAGTTCCTCATTATTGTAAGTGCGCCGGCCTTGATTAAGAAGCGCCTGCAATTCTTTTAAATTGGCGTGAACTTTTTCAACCGCGCCGGCGTCCATGTAAAGGAAAAAGTTCTTTTCATGACGCCTTAGCTGTAAGGATTTGCTTCTGAGGTTGTCGGACAGTTCAAGGTAATGTATCTCTTTTCTGATTTCCATGAAGCTGGCAAAGGCAAAGATCATAAGGACGACAATAATAATGGAGCTTGTGAGAAAGCCGAGGATTATTTTTTTCTTCAAAGACATGGTGAGTTATTTTATCACTAAAAGGGGAAAAAGAAAAATTTACAGCTTATCCGCAGATTTTTTTAAGCAGTTCCATTAACCCGTTGATAATCTGGGCCGGCGCCGGCGGACAGCCGGGGATATATGCATCTACCGGAACTATACTTGCAACACCGTTGGTGATGGCATAACTTCCTTTGTAGATGCCTCCGTCAAGGGCGCAGTCTCCGCATGCAATAACGAGTTTTGGTTCCGGGGCTGCGAGATATGTTTTTTTAAGGGCAAACTCCATTTGCCTTGAGACGGGACCTGTGACAAGCAGCAGGTCTGCATGCCTCGGCGATGCGACAAAATCAATCCCGAATCTCTGGATGTCATAAACGGGATTTGTCAGCGCAGTGCATTCCCATTCGCAGGCATTGCAGGAGCCGGCATCAACCTGCCTGATTCTTAATGAACGGCTGAAAATTTTGTCAATTTTTTTCTGAAGGCCGGTAAACTGCAGCACCTCTTCAGGAGAAATTTTCATGCCGTCAGGAAACGGGATTGTATTTCTTTTGAACAGTATGTTTTTAAATATTTCTTTCAGCATTTTTTATTTCACTGTTTGCTGTCTCTACATATCACATCCTGAATAAGATAAATTAAAACTTTTGTTGCATAACGGAAAATCAGGCACTATATTGCCGTGCACTGCAAAAGGCACGACAGGCCAGTTGCAAAAAGACGGCGACCGCAGTTTTACCCTCAGAGGCATACCGTTTTTATCCGACATCACCCAGTAAAATACCGAGCCTCTCGGCGATTCAGTATAACCGAGAGCGGAAGAACATTCAGGTATATTATTGACTTTCACGGCTAAATCTCCCCGATAACTTGTTTCAAGGAGTGTGTTGATCATTGATATTGAACATTCCGCCTCCTCTGCCCTAAGCATCATTCTTGAGAATACATCGCCTTTAGCCATTGTATGAACTTCAAATTCAAGCCTGTCATAAAGCAGATGCGGATGCGACTTTCTGAGGTCGTCGTTAATACCTGACGCCCTTGCAGTGATGCCGGTTGCGCCTAACTTTAATGCAATATCTCTTGACAGCCGGCCTGTATTTTCAAGCCTCTCTACGTGGGATATAGCGCCAAGCAATAACTTCATGAGTTTCTTGTAATCTTTTGTAATTATTTCAATGGCAGAGAGGATGTCGTCTCTGTGCTGCAAGATGTCTTTTGCAACTCCGCCTATGGTGTTAACACCCCTTAAATACCGGCTCCCGGCAAGTCTTTCATTAAGCTGCATGAGCTGTTCTTTAATGACTGCCCCCTTTGCATATCCGACGGCAAGCCCTGTGCCTGCGCAGATGTTGCCGATATCTCCTATGTGGTTATACAGTCTTTCAAGCTCAAGCAGGAGCGTCCGTATTGCCTGTGCATTTTCAGTAATTTCAAGGCCTGCCATTCTTTCCACTGCCATACAGTATGCCGATGAATGGGAAAACGACGAAGTGCCTGAAACCCTTTCCGCAAGTTTTACGCCATCTGCAAAACCGAGGCGCTCAAAGTGTTTTTCCGTGCCTTTATGTGTATAAAACAATCTTGGCTCAAGGAAAAATATGGTTTCTCCGACAGCGCTGAATCTGAAATGACCGGGTTCAATTATTCCGGCGTGAACAGGTCCCACCGGTATTTCGTAAATTCCTTCCCCTTCAACCTGCATGAACTTATAAGGGGCAAGGGGCAAGGGGCAAGCAGCAAGTTCTTTCTTATCACTCATTGCTGATTCTTGACTGCTGATTCTTTCACCCTGTCCTTTAAACCATCCCCCGTTTTTAAAACGGTAATCTTTTCTTAGAGGGTAGACCCCGGCGGGAAATTCGTCATGCAATACGAGCCTCCTCGGGTCCGGATGACCGTTCGGCGTCAGCCCGAACATGTCATTTATCTCGCGTTCGTACCAATGGGCTGAAGGAATGAGATGAGTTATTGACGGAAATTCAGCGTCATCCTCATGCAGGGACAGGACAATTATATAAAGCTTATTTATGCCCGGAACAGAAAATACCGAATATATTCTAAAGACGTTGTCTATTTCTCTTTCGTCAGCGGCAAACATGAGCCTTAATAAGGCCTGTTTTTTCTCAACGAGATAAACACAGGCGTTCTTAAAGTCAATTTTGCTTGTTTCAATATAAAATTCATTAAGCCGCTCACTTGTTTTTAGCGCCTTATTTAAAATCTTCTCCATTATTTTACTCCAAGAGCCCCAATGCACTTTATTATTGTATTGTCTATGAAATCAGGGATGGTGACACCGAGGAGAATTATCATTGATGCCATTCCAATCATTATCATATTTGAGAAAATATCCGCCCGGCTGTCGCTGTTATTTTGAATTCTGAATTCTGGCTTCTTGTTTCCAAGGAGTATTTTTCCGAATCCGGAAAGCACTCCGTAAAAGACAATCACGGCAAAAAACAGAAACAGTCCGACGGCAGTCCACAGACCTTTGTCTATGCCTGCTTTTAAGATTGTAAATTCGCTTAAAAATATATTAAAGGGCGGGGCTCCTGCAAGCGAGAGCGCTCCGATGAAGGTCAGCGTCCCAAGCAGGGGCATTGAAGATAATACCCCGCAGACATTTTCTATTTTTGTAGAGCCGTAATGCGCCTGAATTCTTCCCGATGTAAAAAACATTAAGGGTTTTGACAGCGCATGATTTAATATATGGAGAAAGGCCCCGTAAAAACCTGCCAAGCCTCCAATGCCGGCTCCGAGCGAGATAATTCCCATGTGTTCAATGCTGCTGTATGCAAGAAGCCTTTTATAATTGTCCTGCACAAGCATGAAGACGGATGATATGCCGATTGAGACAAGCCCGAAAATAATAAGCAGGTTGCCTGTAAAAATATCTCCTGTTGACGGCTCTGTAATGGAGATGAAACGCAGGACCCCATAGAAGGCCGTGTTTAAGAGTATTCCCGAGAGCAGTGCGCTTATGGGGCTTGGCGCCTCACTGTGGGCATCAGGAAGCCAGTTATGCACAGGCGCAAGCCCGGCCTTTGTTCCGTAGCCGACAAGAATGAATATAAATGCCAGTTTCATTGTTGACGGGTTAAGCCTTCCGGCAATGCCCTTAAGCGCGGTCCAGTTCAATATGCCTTCGCCTCCTGTGACGGAAATGGATGCGTAATATGTTATGAATATCCCGAGAAGGGCAAATGTGATGCCTACGGTGCAGAGGATTATATATTTCCAAGCCGCTTCTATTGCCATCGGTCTCTTTGAAAACCCGAGCGCGATAAGCAGGGCGGATACTATGGTTGTAGCCTCTATGGCAATCCACATTACCGCAAGGTTGTTAGCCATTGTCACCAAAAGCATGGTAAAGATAAACAGATGAAAAAGCGTATAATATCTCTTAATCCCTTTGAGGTCCATAAGTCCGGCCTTTAATTCGTGTTCAAGGTAACCGACAGAGTAAATTGCTGAGGCAAGGCTGAGAAATATTACCAGCGACATGATATAGCCGGAGAGGGCGTCCATGTAAAGCATGCCGTTCATCATTTCCAAAGGTGAAGATACTGATGAAATGATTGCGGGAACGGAAAACACTGCAAGCATACAGGCGCCTGCCATGTTTGCATAACCTGTTGCCCTGACGCCCCTAATGATATAGCAGATAACCGCTGTAATGAGCGGTATCAGAAGAATTCCGGTCATTAATTTTATCCTTTCAAAACTGTAAGCTTATCAAGATCTGAAGAAGAAAATGCCTTTTTAATCTGTACGGCAAATATTCCAAGTATTATCACGCCCATGAGCATGTCAAATAAAACCCCGAGTTCTATAATCGTAGGCATCCCGAATGTCAGGGAAAAGCCCGCAAGAAAAAGCCCGTTTTCCATAAACAACAGTCCGATGACCTGAATCACGGCTTTTCTCCTTGTAATCATAATAAAAAGCCCGATAAGTATAACTGCTATTGAGATTTGAAGGACATTTCTTGAAAAACCCGTGACAAAGATGCCTTCCCTCAATGAAGCATAAACGACAGCAACGAGAATCCCCGATATGGTTAGCGACAGGGCATTGCTTATGTACGGCTCTACGTCATGAGTGACCTTCATTTGTTTTACAATTTTTCTGAGGAACACGGGTATTAGGAGCCCCTTGCTTAAAAGGGTTACGGCAGACGCAATATAAAGATGTATTTCTCCTACCATTAATGCCGTAATGGCTATTAATAATGAAAGCAGCCATGAATTAATGCGGTAGGCGTTGATGCAGGACTCAAGTCTTTTAAGCGCATTCATTGCAATAACGGTGAGGAGTATGCACACTGATATAAAATCAATTACCGAAGCTGTCTGAATCCAGTTTCTCATTTTATTTCCCCATCATTATGTAAGTCAAAAGCGACAGCAGCGCAAGAACAAACGCCCCTCCGAGAAGAGACGGGAGCTGGAAAAATCTCAGCTTGGCCCTTGTTGACTCCGTCAATGCCATAAGAAATGCCATAAAAAGCATTTTCAAAAAATAAGCTCCGGATGATACGGCAAGCTCTGAAAATCCTGTATTGTTTGAAATGCCCAGCGGAAAAAATATATCAGCCGCAAGGGTGAATAAAAGCATCTGTTTTATGTAATGGGCCCATTCCATAAGGGCAAGGTATTTCCCTGAATATTCAAGCAGCATCCCTTCGTGAATCATTGTTAGCTCAAGATGTGTGTCAGGATTGTCTACAGGTATCCGGCCTGTCTCTGCCACTATTGCCACCAGGAAGGCAGTCAGGGCCAGGACGTGAGACGGGGAGTAGAAAACATTCTGCTTTGCGGCAATCAGCGCTATATTTGTTGTGCCTGCGGATATGGCTGCGGTGAATATGCTGAGCATCATCATTGGTTCCACAAGAATGGCTACTGTCATTTCCCTGCTGCTTCCTTCTCCGCCAAAGGCTGTGCCTGCGTCAAGCCCTGCCAGCGCCATAAAGAACCTTCCGAGGGCAAGGATATAAATCAATGCTATGACGTCTCCCATTACGGCTGAAGAAGTTTTTGTGGTTATAACTGGAACAATCATCGCGGCGGCAATCATGGATGTAAATACTATGTAGGGAGCCGCCTTAAATATCCAGGAAGCAGCGTTTGAGATAACCAGGTCCTTTTTAAATAGGCGCAGCAGGTCCCAATACTGCTGGAATACGCCAGGGCCGGTCCTGCCCTGCATAGCCGCCTTAAGTTTTTTGATTATCCCGTTAAGGAGCGGAGAAAAAATTATGATTATTAAAAACTGAAAATGTTCCATATCAGGTCCCGAATATCAAAAGCAGTATAAGCGTTATCAATATATAACCAAGATAAAGATGAAGGCTGCCTGACTGAAGCAATCTGACCCTTTCCGCAACCTTGTGAATGAAGCCGGTAACAGGGGCATAAAAATACTTGTCAAAAAAAGGTGTGATTTCCCCGCTGTATCTTATGGACCTTACAAAAAACGGTTTAATGATATATGAAACCTTAAGCTCTCTCCTCGGGAGGTATATCCTTTTAAATATCAGTTTCACGGGTTTTGTAAATGCAGTTGCGGTGTATTGCATGCGCGGAGTAAGCAAAGGAATGCCGCAGTCCCACGACCCGGCATAAGTGATTTTTTTCCTGCCTCCGGCACTTATGACGAAAATAACTGCCGCCGCAAACATGACGAGCATTGTAATTAGAATTACTGCAGGTGAAAGAGAGGACGAGGTTTCAGCCAGATAAAGAAAGCCTTTTGACAACAGCATTCCGGATGAGCCCGCAATCGGATAAACGGCATTGGAAACAATCGTTATCACAGAGCCCGGGAATATTCCGGATAAAAGACAAAGTGCGGCAAGCAAAGCCATGCCGGCAATCATTGAGGGAGAGACCTCTCTTGCATTTTCCGCAGGATGACTCCTCGGCATCCCGAGGAATGATATGCCGAAGGCCTTTACAAAACAGGCGGCGGCAAGCGCGCCCGTGAGGGCCAGCGCTGCGCCTCCAAGCGGTGAGATAATCTTTGACGTGATAGACGGGGATTTAAAACCGAGGAGCAGCGACTGGTAAGTGAGCCATTCGCTTACAAATCCATTGAAAGGCGGCAGGGCGCATATTGAAACAGAGCCGATGAGAAAAAACAACCCTGTGTACGGCATTAATTTAAGGAGTCCGCCCATTTCTTCCATGTTTTTTGTATGCGCGGCATGCATGACAGAGCCGGCGCCAAGGAAGAGCAGGCTCTTGAATAAGGCGTGGTTTAATGTATGATAAAGCCCTGCAATAAGAGCTATTGCGGCAAGATTATTAAGACCATGGCTTTTGAACATTATTGAAGCGCCTATGCCAAGCAGGATTATGCCGATATTTTCAACGCTGTGATATGCAAGGAGTCTTTTAATATCATGCTCCATCATGGCATACAGGACGCCCAGTACAGAGGAGAGTGCGCCGATTACGATTATTGTAATTCCCCACCATTCATACCCCGGTCCCATTATATCCATGACTATTCGCAGCAGCCCATAGATGCCTGTTTTTATCATCACGCCTGACATCAGGGACGAGATATTGGACGGCGCCGCGGGGTGCGCCAGCGGAAGCCATGTGTGAAGGGGGATTATCCCAGCCTTTGTGCCGAATCCGATTACAGAAAAAATAAATATCAGATGTTTCAGATTTTGCGGGATTTGTGCGGCATGCTCTTTTATCGCTGAAAAGCTCATGCTTCCCGTATACCTGTAAAGAATCAGAAAGAGTACAATTATGAAGGCGGTCCCGACGTGGGTCATTACGGCATAAATAAGTCCTGCCCTTGCCGATTTTTCAGTTCTGTCAAATGTAACAAGAAAATAAGAAATAACAGACATGGTTTCCCATGATACGAGGAAAGTAATGATATTGCCTGAAAGCACCACGGCATACAAGCTCAGAAGAAAGGTGTTAAACAGGAAACCCATCAGTCCTTTACGCTCAATATCTTTTGCGTAACCGACGGAATAGATTGACACTGCTATCGTGAGGAGTGAAATAACCGCAGTAAAAAAACCTGAAAGCGCATCAGCATGAAAGGCAAACTCAAAAAATGACGATATCTGGAAAGAGGGGAAATATGCCTGCCTGTCCTGTAACATGTATAGTCCTGCAATGCCGAGAAACAGTGCGCCGAATGATGAGAGCAGGAAGGCATAGGTTTTTATTTTCCGGACAGGCATCAGGGAGACTGCCGTGCCGGAGAGAAAACAAAAAATGCCTGCGCTTATAAGATTTTCCATTTTTCTTGACCTGAAAAACTATTAACTTTAAAACAAACATTAAATTTTAATCAAGAAGGGCGCAGGATTTTTTAAGGCGCTGATTCAAGGAGGACCGGGGATTTTATGATCTCTTTGACTCTGCGTTATACAGCGAAAGTTCTGTCTTTAATTTCGCTAGCTCTTTTTTTAAATCTTTCATTTTAAGTTCCCTGCCGACGGCAATCCCGTAAAACTTTTCAAGTTCTTCAATCCGCTTCTTGAGTTCCTGTTCCATTTTTTTGCGTTCGGTGATGTCCCCGACAACATGAATGAGCCCGATAAGATTATTGTTGTTGTCAAAACGGGGGATAGCCTTTATTTCAAGAAATTTGTTAAGATGGGGTTCAAATACATCAAAGGTGGCGGACTCATTTGTCTTTAGACATTCGCAGCTCAGACAACTCTCAGGCGGATACTCTGTGCCGTGATAATATTCATAGCATTTTACTTTTGCGGTTTGCAGAAAGGGCAGACCGAGTATCTGCTCGGCGGCCTTGTTGGCGCGGATGATGTTGAAGTCCTTATCGTGAATGGTAATCATGTCCGTGATGGTGTTAAATGTGTTTTCCCAGTCCTGTAATGTCTCTGAAGTTTTATCTTTAGCCTTTTGAATCTCAAGGGTGTTGTTATTGATGGTTTCAGCCATTTGATTAAAGGCGGAAATCAACTCGCCGACCTCATCATCAGAGCGCACGGGAATAACAGAGGGGAGGGAACCGTTTTTAAATTTTAAGACAGACTGCTTAAGGGTCATGACAGGATTAATTACAAGGCGATTGATGAGCATATTCAGGACTGCTATGACAATCAATGTTATAAGTATTGAGGCAATCAGATAATTAATCACAGAAGCCCTAAGCTCTTTCTGCATATCAGAGGACGAAAGTATTAACCTTACATAACCGATTAATGCGGGCGGGGAGTTTAGGGCTGTCCTGTAGAATACAGGTTCGTAAAAATCATACATATAGGCAGTGATTTTTTTATAAAAAATTGTGTTTTTTCCCTGAAAATGTATGGCTGCCTCAGGGTCAGGAGGGTCTTTTAATTTTGCGGATGGATAGGCGTCAACTATGCCCCAGACGGGCGAATAAACCTGCACTAATTCAACATCTTCTGTCCTGACGATATGCGCCGCCTTGCCGATAAGGTCCAGGTTTTCCGAGACAAGCCCTTCTTCCGCGGCCTTTGCAAGCGGGAAACTTAATGCCTCGCCCCGGATGATTAGTTTCTTTTCTATGCTTCGGTGAGAATCTAAAATAAAAAAAGATGTGCTTATAGCGCTGATAATGATAATTGTTATGGCTACATAGATTGAGACCCTCGCTTTTATTGATATGTTCATTTCACCCCGCCCCAAAATGTCGGGACAGCGATTAGAAAATTATCTTTTTTGTCATTCCGTCCCGATGCATCGGGAATGCGGAATCCAGTCTTTTCCACTCTGGATTCCTGCCTGCATGGTAGGCAGGAATCCGCAGGAATGACGGCATACGATATTATAATACTCCATAATTGTTTCATTTTATATCTGAAAGCGATATAGCGCCGTATGAGCTTATGAGTTCCTGCCCTTTTTTGCTCAATGCAAAATCAATAAATTTTTTGACCTCCGGTCTTGGATTTTTAGCCGCCAAAATAAAAAGTGGTCTTTTATAAGGATATTTACCGGTTGAAATACTTTGTTTATCCGGATAAACGCCGTTTAGTTTCAAGATCTTTACGTCCCGCTTTCTTGAACTTAAAAATCCGGCTATTGCAAAGCCCTCAGCAGTTTTTTCTATCATTTGCTCTACAATGCCTGTTGAGGCAAGATATGTGGCATCCGGGATATCTTGAGGCTGGTTACCCTTAAATATAAGCTCATTAACCGAGGTCTCAACGCCGCTGAGTCCGTGCCCTTTAGACGGTTTTGATATAAAGAGGTTTATTGCCTTATCGGCGCCTTTTAGCTGTTTCCAGTTGGTTATTTTGCCTGCGTATATTGCCCTGATATCATCAAGGGATATACTGCTGACCGGGTTTGATTTATGTACAATAGCTACTAACGCATCCCATGCGACCTGTATAAATTCAATATCTTTAGGGTCATCTTTTGTCATATGCCTGCATGAGGCGGCAAAATCCACCCTGCCTGTCCGCAGGTCGTCTATGCCTGTTGCGCTGCCTCCTCCGCGGATGAGCACTTTCTCGCCTGTAAGTTTTTCATAGTCTTTGGCAAGCTCTGTCAGATAACCCAGATTGCTCACCGAACAGCCGCTTCCCGTAATCTGTTCAGAATAAGCAAAAGGCGCATTAAACAAGCATATTAAAAGGGAGATGAAAAATAGGAGGCGGAGGCGTGGAACTTTTATTAAAAGAGCCGCTTGCAAAAGTATAGAGGGAATCCTTTTTGCCGTCATACCCGCGAAGGCGGGTATCCAGAAGTCTTTGATTTTAAAAAATACTGGATTCCCGATAAAGACCTCGGGAATGACAAATAATGACTTTTGCAAGAGCCTTGAAAGATTTTTCATGCCGTTAAACCCATGCATAAGTTAATTATATCATACACGATTTGAGTTTATATGCAAGCGGAATTTAGCCTGTAATTCCCTTATACTACCCTCCCCTTCATCCCCTCCCGTTAAGGGAGGGGAACTGTTATATCCCCTTTTAAAAAATTGGGATTGGATGATACAGGTCGCTTGCTAATTTCCAGAATTTGTTACACAATATTCAACAAATGTTTAAGATTAAATTCCTAAGGAATATCCTGCTCATATCTCTTGCAATAGCAATAATCCTGCCTTTGTACAATGTCCTGTTCATTTACCCCTCATTTAATAAGCTTATGATGGAAACAATTGAAGGCCATGCTTTTCGCATAACAACACACCTGGGTTCCATGTTTGTTCCGGAGGGAAGTGAATTAAAAAGGGAATCTCTACCGCCTAATTTTGTAAATGAGGTCAGGCGTGCCGCAAAAGACTTCGGGCTTATGAAACTGAAGCTTTTTTCAAAGGCAGGCGAGGTTATATTTTCCACCGATGAAACCGAGATAGGTGAAATGAACCGAAAGCGCTATTTTCATGAGATTGTAGCCAGGGGCAATACATACACAAATATTGTTCCAAAAATTTCAAGGTCTGCCGAGGGCAAGATAGTGACTGTTGATGTGGTGGAGACCTATGTGCCGATACTAAGAGAGGAGGGTTTTGTCGGGGCGTTTGAAATCTATTTTGACATTACAAACACAAAAGGGAGGTTTGGCAGTCTGATCTCACATTCTTCCACACTGCTGTTTGTCCTTGCGCTCGGACTCTTAACTGCAATTTTTGTAGTCTTATCAAATGCAAAAAAAACGATTGAAAGCCGTGAGAAGGCAGAGAAGGACCTTGTTGAAAAACAAAAAGACCTTGAGGCTATAAGCAATGAGCTAAAAACAGACAGGGACCAGCTTCGCAGTTCCCTGAATATCTTTTCCCGGATAATTTCGGAAGTTGAAAAAAAGAAGGGTTTTGAAACTTACCTCTACCGCCCTATGGACAATCCGCATATCCCCACATGCTGGGAGGTGAAGAACTGCAAGTACAAGGACTGCCCCGTATTCGGACAGAGGAATATCCGCTGCTGGCAGATAGCCGGCACACACTGCGGTGGAAATGTGCAGGGCGTATTTGCAAGGAAATTCGGAGCCTGTGAGAAATGCAATATCTATCAGGATTCTATAAAAAACCCGATGTATGAGATAAGGGAGACCTTTAATAATATGATGCACATCCTTGAGAGCACGCATAAGGAACTTATAGATGCGCGTTTTTCCGCCGAAGATGCAAGCAGGCTGAAATCGGATTTTCTTGCGAACATGAGCCATGAGATACGCACGCCTATGACAGGGGTTTTAGGCATGATGGACTTGGCGCTGAATACAAACCTTACCGAGGGACAGCGCGATTATTTAGTTACTGCAAAAAGAAATGCTTACGAGCTCCTTGAAATTATTAACGACATCCTTGATTTCTCCAAAATTGAGGCGGGAATGCTGCCGGTTGATATTATTGATTTCAACCTCCGTATGACGGTTGAGAGCGTTGCCGAGACGCTGGCTCCCCGCGCGCAGGAGAAAAATCTTGAGCTTGCATGTTTGATTCACCACACTGTTCCGTCGCTGGTGAGGGGTGATTCGGGCAGGATTCGTCAGATACTCGTAAATCTTGCGGGGAATGCAATCAAATTTACTGAAAAAGGCGAGGTTGTAATAAGGGTGGAACTTAAACAGGAGACGGATGATAAAGTCACTGTTCTTTTTTCAGTCACGGATACGGGTATCGGGATATCAAAGGATAAACTGTCTATGATTTTTGACCCCTTTACGCAGGCAGATACCTCAACAACCCGTAAATATGGGGGCACGGGACTGGGTTTGTCTATATCAATGCAATTAGTCAGGTTAATGGGCGGCGAGCTGGGCGTTGAGAGTGAGGAAGGCAAAAGCAGCCGGTTCTGGTTTACTGTGCCGCTTGAAAAACAAAAGGCAGGGGGGGTTATTATGCATGAAGTTTACCCTGACATACATGGGGCCAAGATACTCGTTGCCGACGACAATGAAACTAACAGGACCATCCTCTGCAAAATGCTTGAGAGTTTCGGGTGCCGCCCGTATGCAGTTGAAGACGACATAAAGGCGGTTCAGGAATTAAAGAACGCCGCAGGTTCTGAGGATCCGTTCCGGCTGTTAATCCTTGACATGCAGATACCCGGCTCAGATATTGCACAGACCATACGTAATATTAAACAATCTTCTGATATAAATAAGACTGCAATAATTGCGCTTACCTCGCTTGCAAACCGCGGAGACAGCTCACAACTGCACGATATGGGGTGTGACGGCTATCTTGTCAAACCGATAAAACAGTCATTGCTTTTAGATGCGATAACTACAGTCCTCAGCCTGGAAGCGGCGGCTAAGGACATAAAACATAAATCAATCGTGACCCGTCATACAATTTCAGAGAAAAAGCGGCGCGATGTAAGCATACTTTTGGTTGAAGACAATCCGGTCAACCAGAAATTTATAACGGCGCTGCTTAATAAAGCCGGATACACTGCTGATGTTGCCGGAAACGGCCGGCTTGCAGTTGAGGCCGCAGGGGAAAATCAATATGACCTAATCCTGATGGATGTCCAGATGCCTGAAATGGATGGATTTAAGGCGACAAAAGCTATCAGGGAAAAAGAAGGCGAATCCCGTCATACTCCTATTATCGCCATGACGGCGCATGCTATGGAGGGCGACCGTGAGGCGTGTCTCAACGCAGGCATGGATGATTATATTTCAAAGCCCATACAGCCGCAGGCTCTCTTTGAACTCATAGAAAAATGGATTAAGACCCAGCTTGAGAAAAAATCTGCCGGGCCTGAGCTTGTCATCACAGACGATAACATCCGCTTAAAAGATGCTGTGTTTAAAAGCATCCCTGTAGATATGAAGGCGGCAATGCAGAGATTTGGTAATGACAGGGAGTTTTTCAAGGAAATGCTTAAGGAGTTTTTGAATTATATACCGGAACATCTAAAGACGCTTTCAGAGGCTGCGGCATCAGGCAATGCCGATTTAATACAAACAGAGGCGCACAGTATCAAGGGAGCGGCTGGCAATTTGTCCGCCGATAAGGTATATTCTCTGGCCTTAAGCATTGAACACAAGGGACGGGACAGGAGCATTGCTGATGTTTCACCGCTTATAAAAGAGATGAAGGACGAAGTAGACCGTTTAAATGAATTTGCAACTGCGCTGTAATATAAACCGTAAGCAACAGGGAATTTAGTTTTAATGCGGAGGATTTGCGATGAAGAAGATACTAATTGCAGAGGATGACCTTATATCAAGAAGACTTTTGCAGAAGACGCTTAAGGAATGGGGTTATGAGGTCACGCAGGTTAAAGACGGACAGGAGGCCTGGGCTGTTTTACAGAAAGAAGACATACGACTTGTCATTGCAGACTGGATAATGCCCGGTATAGACGGAATCACATTATGCCGTAATATCCGTGAATCAAAGATGCCCGGATATGTCTACTTTATCCTTCTTACTGGCAAAGATACAAAAGAGGACATGATTAAAGGGCTTGAATCCGGCGCCGACGATTATGTGACAAAGCCGTTTGACCGTAATGAATTGCAGGTTAAGGTGCGCGCAGGAGAGCGCATTATAGAGCTTGAGAAGGAGCTTACGCAGAAAAATGAGGAGCTTAATAAATTAAATCTTGTCCTGGAAGAGCTGATAAGGATTGACCCTCTTATGAATATAGGGAACCGCAGGAGTTTTTATGAATGCATAGACAAGGTGCATAACCGGGCGCACAGGTATGCATATAATTATGGAATAATCATGTGCGACATAGATGACTTTAAGGCGTACAATGACATTTACGGGCACTTGCCCGGCGACAATATCCTTAAAACCGTTGCAGACTCAATCAAAACGACAATGCGCATGTCAGACGATATCTTCAGATTCGGCGGCGAAGAGATTGTTATCATCCTGCCTGAACAGGATATAGAAACTACCCTGCTGGCTGCCGAAAGGATAAGAAAGGCGGTTGAGTCGCTTGAGATTGAGCATAAAGGCAGCCGGAGCGGCAAGCTGACTGTAAGCTGCGGTGTTTCAGCATGCTTTACCACTGAGTGCAAGGGGGACAGCAAAAAGTGGGAAACCGTCCTGGACCATGCAGACCAGGCGTTATATAAGGCAAAAGAAAAGGGTAAAAACAAAGTAAGCGCATACAAGAAGTAAATTAAGTCCTGCTCCTGTTTTAATTTAGCCTCACTTCGGCGCCCATATTTTCCCTTTATCAATTATATGCTCAACGGCCCAGCCTTTTTTGTGCAGAGCCTTTGCGATGAACCGCCTGTGGCATTTCCACGGAAAATGTTCAGCGCAAATTATTACCGACAACTTTTCAGCGGCAATACCCTCCAGCTTATTTATCCCCGATTCAAATTCTCCGATATGTGTATAGGCTTCATAACCGCCTTTTCTAAAGCCTCCAAGCTCTTTCCCGAGGTGATGATACGCAAAACCTTCGCTGTGAAGAAGCGGCTCAAGGTTTTCTTTTCTGAAGTGTTCAAACTTGCTTTTTGGAAAACTGCGCACATCAATGACAGCTTCAATGCCGTAAGAATTGATGATTTCAATAAAATCCTCTACATTTCGCTGTCCTGTGCCGAGGGTGTATATTTTTTTTGCCGGCATTTAAAATAATAACATCAATCGGGCCGGAAAAGCTCCGGATTTTACCGGTTAAGAAGTTCTTGATTAAATAAGCATGAAAAGGTATATTATTACAACCTATTACAAAACTTAAGGAATTGATCTTCCCTGTGATAAGAACACAGGGAATCTAATGTAAGGAATTTTTTATTATATTCGCTCGCTTAACCCCGTGGCAAGACAACGGGGAATACGCTTACTATCCATTTAAGATAAAAAGATATGATAAAAATTATAAAAAAAAGGGGGGGAGAGATGAATGCCCTTTGTGAGAATAGGGGATAACGAGTCTTTTGAAAATGCTCTCAGAAAGTTTAAAAAGCAGTGCGAGAGGGAAGGCATACTTTCTGAGATCAAAAAGAGAGAGCATTACGACAAACCCAGCGTAAAAAAGAAAAAGAAGGCAATCGCCGCCAGAAAAAAGGCGCTTAAAAGGACGAAGGTTTATCCTGCGAGATAACTAATGTCTTTATCTGAAAAACTCTCTGAAGATTTGAAAACTGCCCTGAAAGCCGGCGACAAGGATACTGTATCGGTCATCAGGATGGTCAGGGCGCTGATTAAAAACAGGGAGATAGATAAAAAGGCTCCCCTCGGTGATGAGGAAATCTATACGGTCCTCAATTCTATGATAAGGCAGAGAAAGGACTCCATAGAGCAGTTTTCAAAAGGGGGCAGGGAAGACCTTGTCAGGCAGGAGACTAAAGAACTTGCAATAATTCAGTCTTATCTGCCGCCTTGGATTTCGGAAGATGAGCTGAAGGTTATGATCAGCGATGTAGTTGCAGAGGCAGGGGCGGCAGGGATTAGGGATATGGGCAGGGTGATGAAATTAATCACGCCTAAGGTAAAAGGACAGGTTGACGGCAGGCTCCTGAGCGAGCTTGTCAAACAGGCATTGGAGAGATAAATGTTACTAAGAAAACTTTATGAAACAGTTGTATTAAAAGGTATTGAGGCAGACCCGAGGGGCAAAGACGCTGTGCTCCGTGAGCTTGAGAAAAGGAAGGATGCATATAATGAGTTGAAAGGTGATGACAAGGCTTTTTTTGATGCAGAGACCCTTAAAAATCCCTATGCCGACACAAGGATTCTTCACGGGACAGGAGATGAAGATGTTAAGTGCGCCCTTTTAGGGATTGATATGGAAGTAGGCGAGGTGCTGCTTGCAGACAGGCTTTCGGCAAAGGGCAAAAAGGTGGACCTGATTATTTCCCACCATCCTGAGGGCAGGGCCTATGCAAATTTTTACGAGGTCATGCGCATGCAGGCTGATATTTTAAATAAATTCGGTGTACCTATAAATATTGCGGAAGACCTTCTTGATGGCAGGATTAAAGAGGTTGAAAGAAAATTAAGCCCTGTAAATCATACGAGGGCGGTTGATGCCGCCGTACTCCTTGGTATTCCTTTTTTATGCGTCCATACTCCTGCGGATAACATGGTTGTAAGTTATCTCCAAAGGCTTTTTGACGAGAAAAAACCGGATACAATAGACGATGTGCTTAAGATACTGAAAGCTGTTCCTGAGTATGACGAGGGCAGGAAGAACAACGCAGGACCGAGGATACTTTTGGGTTCAAAGGAAAGAAGGGCAGGCCGGGTCTTTGTTGATATGACCGGCGGCACAGAGGGGTCAAAAGATATCTTTGAGAGTCTTGCCAATTCGGGCGTCGGCACAATTGTGGCAATGCACCTCAGCGAAGACCACAGGAAAAAGGCTGAGAAATACCACATTAATGTTGTGATTGCAGGGCATATCTCAAGCGATAATCTGGGACTGAACCTGATGTTTGACGGGGTGCAGAAACTCGGCGCTATAGAACTGCTTCCCTGCTCGGGTTTCAGAAGGTTCAGCAGGGTTTAATTTTTTGAATCGCTACTGTCCGGTTTAAAAATGATTAAATTAAGCGGTTGTCATTCCGGCTTGTCCGGAATCTTTCCTTATAATTTGAATATAAAATAATGCCTTCTTATAACAGCTCTCTTGAAGATATAAAAAGCAGGCTGGATATTGTTGATATAGTCTCAGAGTATGTTGCCTTGAAAAAGGCCGGTCAGAACTACAAGGGACTTTGCCCCTTTCATACGGAAAAAACCCCATCCTTTATGGTCAGCCCTTCAAAGCAGATATTCCATTGTTTCGGCTGCGGAAGCGGCGGAGATATTTTTACCTTCCTGACGCGTTACGAGAACCTTTCTTTTAATGAGGCGACTGCAATCCTTGCCAAAAAGGCAGGTGTCACGCTCAAAAAATCACCGCATGACGCCGCAAGGGCAGGCGAGAAGGAAATTCTGTTTAACCTGAATAAAGATGCGCTGGTATTTTTTCAAAAGTCCCTTTCCCACAGCCCCGATGCAGTGAACTATCTTAAAAAAAGAGGGATATCTGTTGAAATACAAAAATCTTTTTCAATCGGTTATGCCCCGGGCAGGAAGGATGCGTTATTTTCTTTTCTCAAGGGCAAGGGCTATGCGGCAGAGCTTATGAAAAAAGCCGGGCTGGTCCATTACGGTTCAAGCGGCAATTATGATACATTCAGGCACAGGATTATATTCCCGATTTTTGATCTCAGGGGCGAGGTAATTGCCTTTGGAGGCAGGGTCCTGTCACAGCATGATGAGCCCAAGTATCTTAATTCGCCGGAAACGCCTGTTTTCAATAAAGGCCGGGTCCTGTACGGGCTTAACTTTGCCAAGGAATTTATCAAAAAATCAGGATACGCAATATTTACCGAGGGCTATTTTGATGTTATAGCGGCTCATATGTATGGATTTTCAAGCGCCGTGGCCCCTCTCGGCACGGCCCTGACGCAGGAGCATGGAAAGCTGATTAAGAGATTTACCGAGGACGCAGTCCTTGTTTTTGACGGCGATGAGGCAGGCGTGCGGGCCGCAAAGAGCGCAGCCGGCATTTTGCTGGAGAGCGGACTTAATGTGATGGTTCTTTCTCTGCCGCGTGGAGAAGACCCTGACAGTTTTTTAAGAAAAAACGGAAAAGAGGCCTTTAACGGCCTGCTTGAAAACCCGGTATCGGTTGTGGATTTCTTTTTAATGCAGAAGACAGACAGACATCTGATGGCAAATGAGGCGCTTGAGGTAATCTCAAGGGTGCCGGACAGCATCCGGCAGGGGCATTATATAAAATTGTTGTCTGAAGGCATCGGGATTAACGAGATGTTTGTCAGGGAGGAACTTAAGAAGATAAAGGCGTCTAAACTGAAAGGCGCGCATACGCAGACGCCGGGCATGAAGCCTCCTGTCAGACAGGGACCTTCCCATGAGGCGTACTTATTGCGGCTGCTCCTCAACTATCCTGAAAAGGCGGCAAGGATTTTTGATTCGGTCTCAATGGAAGATTTGGAGCATCCTGTCATAAGGTCGGTCTTTAAGAAGATGAAGGAAGGCATGATGGATTATGATGTTTTATTTTCAGAATGCCGGGATGACGAAAAAAATTTTGTTACAGAGCTTTCCTTCCGCGCTGATTTTGATGATGCGGAAAAGGCGCTTGAGGATTGCCTTAACCGCTTCAAAAAAGAACGCAGGCAGAGACTGTTAAATGAGATTCAGGATAAGGTAAAAAATGCAGAGTCAAAAAAAGACGCCCGGCTTTTGCGGGCGCTGCAAATTGAGCAGCAAAAACTGCTCGGATTAAAGGGGCATTAAAATGACAGACGGCTATCTGGACACTATCTGGGACAGGCAGGAGGGCGTTCCTGAAAAATTTGAAGAAATAGCAGAAGAGGATATCCATGAAGATGAAGAGGAAAAGAAATCGCCTCCAAAAGAACTTGTCGCTGACGTCCCTCTGAAAATATATCTCAAGGAAATAGGTCAGGTTCCCTTGCTTACCAGGGAGGCCGAGATGCTGATAGCAATGACCATTGAGCAGGGCAAGGAAAAGACAGCGGGAATAATCTTTATGATGCCTTTTGTGATAAGCAAGGTTTTGTCTCTTCCTGATTTACTGCTGAACAACGGGGTGTCGATAAAAAGCATAATCACTGACTGGGAAGGGGCGGAGAAAGAAGAGGAGACATTAAAGAGGTTTCTGAATACCATTAAAACCCTGAAAAATCTTTACGGCAGGAGAGAGCCGTATATTAAAAAGCTGAAGAAGAGGATTGGCGAAAAAGACCGAGCACTGACAGCGGGCAAATTATCAGAAATCCAGATGAAGATAACCGGCAAGATAAAGGAGCTTAGTCTTAAGGATGCAGTGATGTCGGCGTTTATTGAACAATTCAGCAAATTTGCCGCACAGTCAGCGGAGTTATACAAAAAAGCGGAGAGAATTTCCCAAAAGTCCCGTAATTACAGAAAACTCAGGAGGGAAATATCTCAGGTAGAATCCGCCCTCGGATTAAAGGGCGCTGAAATCAGGAAGGCAGTGAGGACTATCCATCAGGCGGAAAAGCAGGTTGAAGAATCAAAGCAGGCGCTCGTGGAGGCGAATCTCAGACTTGTGGTCAGCGTTGCCAAGAAATACATGGACCGGGGACTTACTCTGTCTGACCTTATACAGGAAGGCAATATCGGGCTGATGCGGGCCGTTGATAAATTTGAATACAGGAAAGGCTTTAAATTCAGCACGTACGCAACCTGGTGGATAAGGCAGGCTATGATGCGCGCCCTTGCCGATCAGGCCAGGACCATAAGAGTGCCTGTGCACATGGTGGAAACAATAAACAGGTTCACTAAGGTTTCTCGTGAGCTGCTGCAGGAGTTTGGAAGGGAGCCTTTGATGGAGGAGATTGCGGAGAAGATGAAACTTCCGATTGAGAAGGTCAGGACCATTCTCAAGATATCCAAGGAACCCATTTCACTTGAAGCCACTGTCAGCGATGATGAAGACAGGTGCCTGATGGATTTTGTTGTTGACACTGCCGTGCTGTCTCCTCTGGATCTGGCTATCAGAAGCGATCTGCAGGAGCAGGTGAAGAAAGTGCTTGAGACCTTGCCCGTGAAGGAGGCGGAAGTTATTAAAAGACGTTTTGGCATCGGGGAGGGCTCACCGCATACGCTTGAAGAAATCGGCGATGAATTCCGCCTTACAAGGGAGCGGATAAGGCAGATTGAAATGAAGGTGCTGAGAAAACTAAGGCATCCTATGAGAAGTAAATGGCTGAGAAGTTTTATGGAGAAAGCGCCGAGGAAATAAATTAAAAAGTGGTTTGATTTGGTTTTTAATATAATTTTATTGACGCGGGGCTGCCGGATTTGTATAATTAGCTAACCTTTAAGCTGGCACTGAGAGGCTGGAAAGGTGACTTGAAGGGGACGGCATCAAGTTTAGACCTTTCTGCTCTCAGAGTGAATGCGCTTTGGAGGGGGAAAGGTTTTTTTTATGCCTCGTGAGATATTAAACAGCAAAGACCTTGAAAGGGCGATTACGAGAATTGCCCATGAAATTATTGAGAGGAATAAAGGCACCGAGAACCTGTGCCTTGTAGGTATTCAGCGCGGCGGAGTCCACCTGGCCCGCAGGCTGGCCCCACAGATTGAGGCCATTGAAGGCGGGCGCATTGAGGTGGGTTCACTTGACATAACCCTTTACAGAGACGACATCTACAGCAAAAAAAACCAGCCGGTAGTGAGAAAGACTGATATCACCTTTTCAATTACAGGCAAAAAAGTTGTGCTTGTGGATGATGTGCTGTTTACGGGCAGGAGCATCAGGGCGGCTATGGACGCGCTTATTGATTTCGGCAGGCCGGCAAACATACAGCTTGCCGTGCTTATTGACAGGGGACACAGGGAACTGCCCATCAGGCCTGATTATATAGGGAAAAACATGCCGACTCATTTTGACGATCTTGTTGAAGTCCATCTGAAAGAAGAAAACATGGAGGACGAAGTAATCTTAATTGCCAAAGACACGGAAGAAACAGTGAATAGTAAACAGTAATCAGTGAACAGTGAATAGAAACTAATTACTAAATAACAAATAACGAATAACGGATGATGCTTAAATCAAAAGACCTTCTTGGGATTAAAGACCTTTCTGCCGAGGAAATAATTAATATCCTTGACACTGCGGCGGTTTTTAAGGATGTTCTTGCAAGGGACATAAAGAAAGTGCCCACGCTCAGAGGCAAAACAGTGGTAAACCTTTTTTTTGAACCCTCAACAAGGACCAGGACTTCATTTGAACTTGCAGCCAAACGGCTGAGCACGGATGTTGTAAATTTTTCCGTTCCGGCAAGCAGTATAGCAAAGGGTGAAACCCTCAAGGATACTGCGTTGACAATTCAGGCGCTGGGCGCAGACTTTGTAGTGATTAGGCATGGTTCGGCAGGCGTCCCGCATTTTCTTTCAAGCGTGCTTAAAGCCTCTGTCATAAATGCAGGCGACGGAAGCAATGAGCATCCGACACAGGCGCTGCTGGACTTATTTACAATCCGCTCTTCCAAAGAGAACATTGAAGGGCTTACCGTGGCGATAATAGGAGATGTAGCGCACAGCAGAGTTGCAAAATCCAACATATACGGTTTAACAAAACTCGGCGCAAAGGTCCGGCTTATCGGTCCTCCGACGCTTATGCCCGCTGCGATTAATAATCTGCCGGTTGATATTTACAATTCTATGGAAGAAGGCATCAGGGGCGCAGATGTTATTATGACGCTGAGGATTCAGCTTGAACGACAGAACAGGGGCTTTTTCCCTTCGCTTGAGGAATATTTTAAGCTTTACGGTTTAACCGGCGACAGATTAAAACTGGCAAAAGACGACGCAATGGTCATGCATCCCGGACCGATAAACCGCGGAATTGAAATTTCCACGGATGCGGCAGACGGTCCCCGGTCTGTAATTCTTGAGCAGGTGACAAACGGGCTGGCAGTAAGAATGGCTGTATTATATTTGCTCTCGGGGGTAAAGGAATGAGCCTTGATAATTGTCTTAATGGAGGGCTAACGGGATGAGCATCCTTATAAAAAACGGCAGGGTTATTGATCCGGCGCAGAATATTGACGGCCACTATGAAATACTTATAGAGGGTAAAAAAATACGGGGCGTGTACCCGAAGGCAAAGGGACCTAAAACCGACAAGATAATTGATGCCTCCGGATGTATTGTAATTCCGGGGCTTGTTGATATGCATGCCCACCTGAGGGACCCGGGTTTTGAATACAAGGAGTCCATAAGGACCGGCACAATGGCGGCTGTCAGGGGAGGCTTTACGTCTGTATGCTGTATGCCGAATACAAATCCCGTAAATGATAACAAGACAGTAACTGAATTCATACTGAGAAAAAATTATGCAGAGGGCGCTTGCTTTGTTTATCCCATCGGCGCAATTACAAAAGGGCAAAAGGGCGAAGAACTTGCTGAAATGGGGATGATGAAAGAGGCGGGCTGCATCGCCTTCTCAGACGACGGCAGGCCTGTTACGAACAGCCTTATCATGAGGAGGGCGCTTGAGTATTCAAAAATATTTAATGTCCTGATTATCTCGCACTGCGAAGATTTAAAGCTGTCTGAGGGCGGTGTAATAAACGAGGGATTTATTTCAACCACGCTCGGCTTAAGGGGAATTCCAAAGGCGGCAGAGGAAGTGATGGTTGCGCGGGACATTGCGCTGGCAGGACTCACAGGCGGAAGGCTTCATATTGCGCATGTATCAACAGAGGGTTCGGTGAGATTGATAAGGGATGCAAAAGAACGCGGCATCAGTGTAACTGCAGAGACATGCCCGCATTATTTCTGTCTTACCGAAGATGCGGTTAATAACTATAATACAAGCGCAAAGGTAAATCCGCCGTTAAGGACAGAAAGGGATGTTGAGGCCGTCAAGCAGGGGTTGAAAGATAACACAATTGATGTGATTGCAACCGACCACGCACCCCATCACATAGATGATAAGTACAATAAGGAATTTGACGCTGCTTCTTTTGGAATTTCAGGGCTTGAGACTGCATTCAGTTTAGGGCTTAAACTGGTGGAACAAGGGGTTTTAAGCTTAAAGCAACTTATCATGAAAATGAGCGTAACTCCCTCAGGAATAATAGGAATTCCAAAGGGAACACTTGCGGAAGGCGCAGATGCAGATTTGGCTGTAATAGACCTCTCCGGGGAGTTCATCGTTGAGCCGGACAGGTTTTTATCTAAGGGTAAAAACACGCCGTTTAAAGGATGGCAGTTAAAGGGCGCAGTTTTAAAGACCGTATCCAAGGGAAAAATCTACGAATGGGAATAATAAACAAAGGGTTCAAGGGGTCATGGGTTCAAGCGGTCAAGTCAAAAAAGTTTTTCATGGAAGCCTGTGAGCGGCAGTCTTAAGCCTTTTTATTTAGAAACCCGCCGTGAATATTATGAGCTTGAATAAAGCAAAAGCGCTTTTAGTGTTATCAGACGGGACGGTATTTGAGGGCAGGAGTTTCGGCTATGAAGGCGAAGTCATAGGCGAGGTCGTCTTCAACACCTCAATGACAGGCTATCAGGAAATCATTACAGACCCTTCTTACAAGGGGCAGATAGTCGTAATGACTTACACGCAGATTGGGAACTATGGGATAAATGATAAAGATGTTGAGTCAAAACAACCTAATGTTGAGGGTTTTATCGTTAAGGAATATCTTAATTTCCACAGCAACTGGCGTTCTCAGAAAAACCTCAATGACTATCTTAAAGAAAATAAAATAACCGGCATTTCAGGCATTGACACAAGGGCGCTTACTGCTCACTTAAGGGATAACGGCGTGCAAATGGGCATAATTTCAGCAGTTGATTTCAATCCTGAAAGTCTTTTAGAAAAGGTCAGGAAGCATCCTGGAATCTCTGCCGCAGACCTTGTAAAGGAAGTAACCGCGGAAAAATCATATAAATGGACAGAGGGCGTGTGGAAACGGCAGTCAGACGCAGGGATTTGGGATTTGGGCTTAGGGATTGATAAAAAAGAACATACCAACCCCCAAACTCTAACCCCTTATCCCCCCAAAGTGGTTGTTTATGATTTTGGAGTTAAGTTTAATATTTTAAGAAACCTTGCAGATGCCGGTTTTGATATAACAGTTGTGCCTGCACAAACTCCGGCAGAGGCGGCGCTTGAGATGAATCCCGACGGAATACTTTTGAGCAACGGACCCGGGGACCCGCAGACGGTTACTTATGCGATAGAAAATGTAAAGAAACTTTTAGGCAAAAAGCCTGTGTTCGGCATATGCCTCGGACATCAGATTTTAGGGCTTGCGATGGGAGGCAGGACGTATAAATTGAAATTCGGCCATCACGGAGGGAATCATCCTGTGATGGATATTGCAACGGAAAAAGTTGAGATAACATCGCAGAATCACAATTACTGTGTTGATATAAAAACACTTAAAGAGCAGGTGGAACTTACGCATAAAAATTTGTACGACGGGACCGAGGAAGGCATGAAGCATTTGGAGCTTCCCGTGTTTTCAGTCCAGTATCACCCCGAGGCGGGACCCGGACCGAATGATTCCGTGTATTTGTTTGAGAGGTTCAGGGAAATGATTAAAGGGATGTGAATAAAGATAGTGTCAAAGACTCTGCTTTCTGACACTTTTAAGGACGAATGCCAAGAAGAACTGACATAAAAAGCATACTGTTGATTGGCTCAGGACCCATAGTCATCGGGCAGGCCTGCGAGTTTGATTATTCAGGAACTCAGGCGTGCAAGGCGCTCCGCGAAGAGGGTTACAGAGTCATTCTTGTAAATTCAAATCCTGCCACAATCATGACAGACCCTGAAATAGCGGATGTCACTTATGTTGAGCCGCTTACTGCGGATATTCTTGAAATGATAATAAAAAAAGAACGGCCTGATGCGCTCCTGCCGACAATGGGCGGACAGACTGCGCTGAATCTTGCGGTTGAACTTTCTGAGAAAGGCGTGCTTGAAAAATATAAGGTGGAGTTGATAGGCGCAAAACTTCATGCTATAAAAAAAGCGGAGGACCGGGAATTATTCAAAGAGGCAATGAACAGCATAGGGCTTGAGACGCCGAAGAGCAGATATGTGGGCTCCATGGAAGATGGACTAAAGGCAATTGAATACGTCGGTTTCCCTGCTATATTAAGGCCTTCTTTCACGCTTGGCGGCACAGGCGGAAGCATTGCCTACAACATTGATGAATACAAGGAAAATATCAGCAGGGCGCTTCAGCTCAGCCCTGTGCATCAGGTGCTTGTGGAGGAATCCGTTATTGGCTGGAAGGAGTTTGAGCTTGAGGTCATGAGGGACTGCAGGGACAATGTCGTTATCATCTGCTCCATTGAAAACTTTGACCCCATGGGCATACACACAGGCGATTCCATAACAATTGCGCCTGCTCAGACGCTTACAGACAAGGAATACCAGATGATGAGAGACGCCTCAATCAGCATAATACGCGAGATAGGCGTTGACACGGGCGGTTCAAACATACAGTTTGCGGTTAATCCGAAAGACGGCAGTATGGTTGTTATTGAAATGAATCCGAGGGTGTCAAGAAGCTCTGCGTTGGCGTCAAAGGCAACAGGATTTCCGATAGCCAGGATAGCCGCCAAGCTGGCGGTGGGATTGACACTGTATGAAGTCCCCAATGACATAACAAAAGAAACTCCTGCATCGTTTGAGCCGGCGATAGACTATGTTGTCGTGAAATTCCCGAGGTTTGCCTTTGAAAAATTTCCCGAGGCTGACGCTGTGCTTACAACGCAGATGAAATCCGTGGGAGAGGTCATGTCAATAGGCAGGACCTTTAAGGAATCATTGCAGAAGGCGATAAGAAGCCTTGAGATAGACAGCTCCGGTTTTGAGCCTTTGAAGGCGGATATTGATGAGACAAGGACTAAACTCAAGATCCCGAACTGGGAGCGCATCTGGTATATTGCGCATTCCATGAGGATTGGAATGACTGTGGATGAAATATATGAACTGACCGGCATTGACCCGTGGTTTCTTCATAATATCAGGGAAATTGTTGAGATGGAGGAGGAGATTAAAAAAGTTGAAGGCAGAAGGCTGAAGGATGAGCATATAGAAATTTTAAGGGAGGCGAAGGAATACGGATTTTCCGACAAAAGGCTTGCATCACTTCTTCAGATAGACGAGAAGAAAATCAGGGAGTTCAGAAAGAGCAGTCAGATAAAAGCCGTATACAAAATTGTTGATACATGCGCCGCTGAGTTCAAGGCATATACGCCGTATTTTTACTCAACGTATGAAAGGCCGTTCTATAAAGGGATT
>JACRGX010000008.1 GCA_016212185.1 Nitrospirota bacterium | reverse complement strand
TGCAAGCAGCAGCCACAGCCATGCGCCTTCAACCCATCCACCTATTGCGCCCTTGAAATTTGTTATCTGCAGATGGATTGCGAGCGGAATGATGGAATAGGCATAGACAGGTACAATCTCTATGACGCCGTGATATTTATCGCCGAATAAAAGCCCGACTGCCGGTTTCCCGAAAAGTTTTAAGAAGGCATATCCTGAAATGAATAAAATTACGGTGATGCCTAAGCCCCAGAGAAATGCGAGCAGCCCCTTTTTGTTCAGCCGCTCCTCTATGAGTTTTGGATAGACAACTGCCGAGGCTATCATGGAAAACGCAAGCAGTCCTTTCCCGATTAAAGCTGCCGCCGCATATATGCCTGCATCCTCAGGCATGAAGAATCTCTTAGCAAGAAGCATATCAAGCTCAAGGAAAAAACCTACGGGTAAGGCAATAAAAAAAACCTTTGCAGTTATATTTTTAAAGCCTGATTCAGGTGCGCCCTGCCTCAGCCGTTCATTGTAGGCGTCAATGAGGTATTTTCTCTTTGCATAAAGAAAGATAAAGACGGCGGAGGCGCCAAAAACCGAAGAGGCTATGGCCCCGAATACCTTAAGGCCCCAAAGCACGAGCCCTATGCCGCAGACGGCCCTTATGAAAAGCTCAGCGGCGGCGGTGTAAGAAAGCACGCCAAAGGCCTCAACCGAGGAAAACAGACCCCGCAGGACTCCTGTGAAGCTCCAGATGAATAGTGCCAGTCCGACTGAAATAAATATTGGCAGATTACCTGCTTTTAAAAAGCCACTGATTAAAGGAGATAAAATCACAGGGCCCAAACCAACGGCTAATGCCAGAAGAAAACCCAGTCTGAGGGAAAAGCTTTTTATTTCCTCAAAAGCAACGCCTGTAGCCCTGCCTGTTACTGCAACTCGTGTGACGGCCCCGCTTAAAATATTTACAGGTCTTGACAGCGCAATCATCAGGGCGTAAAGAACACTGAACTCTGCATATACGGCAGGCCCGAGCTGTCTGCTGACAACCGCATGAAACACATAGCCGAAGACCGTAGTTGCGATAAAAGAAAGAGACAGATAAATAAAGTTATGAAATATGTTGGTAATCCTCCTTATGAATTTTGTCCGCTCATAACCTTAATCAAAAATCTCTCATAATCACGGGCAATATTATCCCACAGATATTTTTTTGCATATTCCCCTGCCTTCTGCCCCAGGGCTTTTCTTAACGTGTCATTTTCAAGAAGAAAATTTATTTTCCCGGCCAGATCATCTGCATCGCCTGTTTTAAATGATATGCCGAAGCCTGCGTCAACGGCGTATTTTAACTCAGGGATGCTGCTTATGATTACAGGCTTGCCGCAGGCCGCGGCTTCAAGTATGACTATGCCCTGGCCTTCATAGCGTGACGGAAGCACAAAAAATTTTGACCTGCCTATAAAATCTCTCTTTTGATCGTCATTTAGATAGCCTTTAAATTGGACTTTTTTGTCCAGCCCGGATTTTCTAACAAGAGAAAATAATTTATTTTTGTCTTTTCCCGCCCCTCCGATAACAAGTCTTTCATTAATCATTTGTATTGCCTTAATCAGGGTGTCAAGACCTTTGTTATGGATGTGCAGCCGCCCCATGTATGATATATAATCTTCTTCATGGAATCCGGGTTCATCAAACAGTTTTTCATTAATTCCATTAGAAATGATGACTGCGCCCGGAAGCCCGAATTTATCCCTGCTGGCCTCAGAGACGCAGATGCTGTTTTTAAAAAGTCCCGGATAAAACTTCTCTACGGTCATAAACGGCAGTCCAAAAATGAAATATTTTTTAAATAAATTTATCCCTTCTTTATGGTGAACCTGTACGGCATGCGGAGTCTTTGTCATTAGTGTTGAGAACAGGGGATTGTAAGGCGCGAAATCTTCAACTATGACATCATAAGATTTTGAATTTGAAAGCAGAAATTGCGAAGCCTTTGCGGCATAGCAGAATGTGCTTAATACATAATTATTTTTGTGTGTTCCAACAAAATGAAAATCTAAATTCCTCTCGCTGTAGTCTGTTGCTCCGGGGTATTTTCCGCAGACAACGGTTATGTGATGCCTCTCTGAGAGCCTTTTATAAAGCTCATAAACCCTGACGGCCCCGCCGCCGCCGACCCACGGGTTATTTATATGGTCGTAAATTAAATGAAGGATTTTCACTTTTGAATAAGCGCCTTAGCTGTTTTTTTCAGACGCAGCAGAGCCTTTCTCAAAAACAAATGTTTGGCAAGCAAAAATTTATTTATTTTTTCAAAAGGCAGGGTCTGATAATAAATCAGCGGGTCTGAATTTTTTAATTCAGGATATGTTTTAATAAAATCCTCGGGGGACAGAGCATAAGGGACGGCATTATTTGCAGATGCCGCAATGGATTTAAGGCCCTTAAAATAAAGCGGGTCCCTCACAGGCCTGCCGCCCCGGGGCTTAAGTTCATTATATCCAAATGCATTGGAGTATTGCCTCGGCAGGCCGCTGCAGATAAGCAGTAAAGAACACTTTCGGCACGGAGGCGGCTGTTCGTATCTTATGGCATTTTCCTTCATGGCGTAAAAAAGATAGTCATATTCTCCGTCAAGCCTGTGGCAAGGCTTAAAGTCCCATTCCCATCTGTCAAAGGGAAGCTGGGGGAAATTCATGACGTGTTTTTCAAAGCCTTCAAAAAGGCAGAAGGGCATATATCTTACATTCACCTCAATCCCCGCTGAACTTAAGATTGAAACAGCTTCCATGATGTACGGCGCCGCTTCGCTGTATTGCATCTGGAATTCCTGCAGCGGAAGATTAATCCATTCCTGAAAGGGGTTGAACATGATGAGGTTGACAACTTTGGGTTTCATTTCCGCGAATTCATTTGCAAGCCCGGGGAGGGTTTTGTAATTTACCTTTGTCACGACGGTGTTGGTCCTGAAGGTTAACCCTGCATCAAGGACATTTTTAATGCCGGCGCGCATGGCTTTATATCCTCCGGGTTTATTTACTACATAATCGTGCTCTTTTTCCATGCCGTGGCATGAAATAAGAAAATCCTCTATGCCGGCGTCCTTTAAGTTTTTTACAAGCTGCGGGGTGAGCCTTTGCCCGTGAGTTATAATGGTCGGTTTGAGGTCCATAATACGGCAATGCTCAACAAGAGGAATTATATAGGGGTATATAGTAGGCTCTCCGCCTGTGATGTCCACATGCGTATTGCCGTAGAATTTTTTAAACCTGCTGCATTTATTTTTCAGGTCTTTAAGCGGATGAAATTTTCTTTCTGCCGCGTGCTTGTAATAACAGAAGGCGCAGTCAATATCACACGCCAAACCCACATATAGAACGCCCCGTCCGGTCAGCTCCCGCCTGCCGAACCATTTTTCTTTGAAATAATTATAATTTTCCGTTAAGGCGTTGCGGTAAAGGTTGTGATGATATACCGCCGATTCCCCGCAGTAAAGCAGATGAAAACCGCTCATTTTTATCTGCATTGAAAAATCGCAGTCTTCCCACTGCGCGCCTTTATAGTTTGTATCAAAGGAGCAGGCGTCAAGTATTTTTGAATTATAGAGATTGCAGGTCCCGGACAGCAGCTCAGCGGTTCTTACATAGTCAAACCGGCCGTTGTCTTTTTCGCCCATGCCGATGACTTTGTTTTCACCCCATGGAGCAATAAAGATTTTCTCTGCAGAGAAAATCCGTCCGTTCGAGAAAAGCAGTTTTGACTGTATCTGTCCGATGCCGTTGCCTGCGTATTTAAGCAATTTTTCAAGCCAGCCATCCGAGACGGTTACGTCATCATCCATCATAACAAACCATGGAGAGCGGACCATGGAAAGCGCTATGTTTCTGTTTTCAGCGGCGCTCCGCCTGCCCTCAACAACGTGCACTTTATAATCAATGCCCGGGGTAAATTTATCAATGCTTTCTATGCACTGCTCTAATAACGGCGTGCGCTCGTAGCATATTATGAGAATATCTATTTTTTTAATTTCTGACATGACTCAGCACCTTTCGCATATTTTTTAAGATGAAAAAGACATGGCTGAAAAATGAGCGCCTGTCGTATTTCAGGATAATTTTCAGCGCTGTCAGCGCCCTTTTTAAAACACTTCCGGTCTCGCCCGCAACAACCAGATAATGCTTTCTCTTTAAATTTGAGATGTAAAATGCCTTTTTTCTGTCTTTAGCCGCATAATCTTCCGTCTCAAACACGGGCTCTGCATTGCCTCCGAAATGAAAAGAGTCTGTCCAGTCTCTGAGGATTTTTATCCTTTTGTCGCCGGTTATGTTTTCCCAGAGTTCTGTGCCTGGATAAATGCTGATAAGGTTAAAAAGCGCATCATTTAACCTGAGCGCCTCACTGTATTCAAGGCTTTTCATATCATCCGCATAAGTGCTTCCCGGCAGTCCGAGGATAAAAAATCCATTAACCCTGATGCCGGTTTTTTCAGCCGATTTTATGGCCTGTTCTATATCTGCAAGCGCCTCTCCTTTTTTCAGACTGTCAAAAACCTTTTGAACGCCGCTCTCAATCCCGATATTAATAGACGAACAGCCTGACATCTTCATCAGGCTCAGCAATTCTTCGTCCAGCCTGTCAGCCCTTACGCCGTTGGGGCAATGCCATTCCTTTTGCAGTCCGCTTTCAAGCAATCTCCTGCAAAAATCTTTTGTTCTGCCGGTATCAAGCGTGAAGTTGTCATCTATTATATGAAATTTTTTAAAATGATATTTTTTCTGCGCCTCAAGGAGTTCTTTAATTATGTTGTCAACTTCCCTTGCGCGCCATTTCCTGCCTGAGACTGCTCCGACACAGCAGTAGATGCACTGATAAGGACAGCCTCGGCTTGTAAGAAGCGGATAGTCTTCTATTAGGCCCCTGAAGGAGTCAAATACCTCATAATCAGGAAACGGCAGCAGGTCCAGGTTTTGCTCATGTTCTTTCAGCCCGAAATGACAAATATCGCCTGTTGTTTTGTCCCTGTGCCAGATATTGCCGATACTGCCAAGGTCCCTTCTGCCCTCTGCATATTCCAGAAAATTTACTATTGTATTTTCAGCCTCTCCGATTACTCCGGCGTCAAAACCGTATTTTTCAATAAAGTCCCTGCCTGCTACCGTGATGTGAGGGCCTCCGCAGAGCTTAAATCGTATTTTCTTATTTTCATTCAGAAGTTTAATCAGCGGTTTTGAAGAGGCGGCAGTGGCGGATTTAAGCGAGACTCCGACAATGCCGCTGTCAATCTGCCGTATCCTTTGTTCAAAATTATCCTGCCGGTTGTTGAGGTCAATAACTCTGACTGTTTTGCCTTTGGACAAGAGCGAGCCTGCAAGATATGCCAGTCCGGCGTTCAGCCCCCTCGTTGCGCCTGTCGGGTCAATTAATGTTATGTCCATGCAAGAGCTTTCTGTATAAATTAATTATCTTGTTTTTATGAACTTCGGGCGAAAATTCATCTGTAAATTTTTTCTGCCCGTTAAGCCCGAATTTATAAATCATGTCTTCCGTATTAAATAAAGTCATTGCCTTTTCTGCAAGCGACTTAGGCGAATCAGGAGGAACCAGAAAACCGTTAACGCCGTCTTCTATCCAGTCAGGTATGCCGCCTATATTGCTGCCAATAACCGGCTTCCCTGATGTCATTGCCTCAAGCCCCACAATACCAAGCACCTCGGGCCAGAGGGATGGAACAACGAGCACATGTATCTTATCATAAAAACTTCTCATCTCATCCCTTCCGAGTTTTCCCAGAAAGCGCACCCTGTTTTTTATGCCTAAATTCCCAGACATCCGTACAAGCTCGTTTTTGAATATGCCGTCGCCGGCAATTAGGAGTTTTGTGTCTTCAGGCAAAAGGCTCAATGCCTCAAGCAGTACATGAACTCCCTTTTCCCTGATGAGTCCTCCTGCGTAGCCTATATATTTCCCTTCGGGCCGGGCAATTTCTTTTACTTTAAAGTCAGATGTGTAAGGCAGTGTTGTCAGTTTGTCTTCCGGCACGCCTGCTACCTTAAGCAATTCTTTTTGTGATTTATTGGGGCAGATGAATTTATCAATAAGGGGGATTATCCGCTTCAGGCGGTTTTTGCGGATTTCATAAAGCAGTCTGCAAAACATATCAGATCTCAGCATTCCGGAAAAGATTCGGCATGCGCCCCACCTTTTTTTTATTTCGGAGGAATAGTATTTTTTCATGCAGGTAATACATTTGTCCATGGCGCATATTTTCCCATCCTCATGCACAAACCGTAATGTCGGGCAGAAAAGGTAGAAATCATGCACGGTCATGACAAGGGGGAAGCCTCGCGAGGCAAAGACGGCGGCAGAGCTTAATGTGGCGTGAATATTATGCACATGCACGATATCAGGTTGTAATTCCGAGAGAAATTTTTTAATTTTTTTATAAATTAAAAAATTTGGAATGAGAAGGGATGTCAGGGCATCAGAGTTTCTAAGATTCAGATTGATAATGCGCCTGTCTTTAAATTCCCTGCCGCGGACATTTGTAATTACATAGACATTATCTGCACTGCCGGAAGACAATGCCTTTACAAGATTTTCAACATATATTTCCGCGCCTCCTCTGGCAAAGGGGGGATAAAGATTTGTTATCTGGACAACCTTCATTATTTTATAAGGATTACTTCCTGCTATTAAATTCAGTCCTGTACCATTTTTCAATGACGGCTATATCGTTTTTCATCTCCGTATCAGACACGGCATATTTGAGCTCTGAGATGAATTTTGCGGCGGCCGCATTGCCCCTTTTATCATACAAAAAATTTACATAATCTTTTATTATTTCATCCTTGAACCCCCTTCTTGCTATAAAAAATGCAAGCCTGTAAAAATAGTCGGTGTCTTTTGAATTTTCAGCGGCAAGAAGGTTGGCATATTCCCATATGGTTAATACATAGGATCTGCGGATATCCGCAGTCATGATATCCCTGTTGTCTCCTGTAATTATGGGAAGATAATCAATTTTCTCAAAGTTTTCTTTCAACTGTTCGTTCAACGGAAATTTGTTGCCTTTAGGCAGGAGTATTGGGATTATGACATAGCCTTTTACGTCAAACCTGTTTTTGAAAAACTGAGGGAGCGAGCCGATACTGCTTGCATACAACCGGCCCTCCTCAGCGATGGGATAAAAGTATTTGATGGAGGTTCCTGCCGTTTCGTAGAACTCAGGATACCACATGCCGAATTTCCACCGGGGAGAAAGGATAAGGCGAAAGCTGCTGTTTCCAGAAGCGGCATCCATGTACAGCACATCGTCTCTCAGCCGTTCAACTCCAAAACCATAAAAGCCTAAAAAGGCGGGATTATCCCCGAATGCAAAATAAAAGCTCTTTGTTTTTAAGACCTTTGAAATATCTTTTATCCAGTTATATGCGGTGAAGTATTCGGTGAGGGATGATTTTTGAATTGCGACTGGGACGTAAGCTGCCTGAAAAATAATTAATCCGAGTGCTACGGTTTGAGCCACAAGGGATGAACGGGCATTAATTTTTTCATAACATTTATATAAGCCTGCACCGGCAAGAATCCCAGCGATAGGAATAAGCTGCAGAAAATACGGGCTGATAATAAACAGGTCATGATAAGTAGGCTCTTTTTGACCGATAGTCATTTTGGCAAGAAGCAGCCATATCACAAGCGAAATAAAAATATATCCGAAGAGCTTTTTGTTTTTAAGCAGGCTTGCCGTGCCTATAAGTGCAAAAAGCCATATGACAGGGTGAACCTCTGAGGACAGGATTCGTCCGATATTTTTTATGGAATAAAGCCAGCCGATACTGTAATTAGGAGTGCCTTCAATGGTCTTAAGAGTGCCTCCTGAATATTCAGCCCTGAAAAAAACCGTAAGAAAGTCCCTGAAGGAATGAACCTGTGAATAATCAATAAAGGTATTTGTATGGCTCCTGATGTACAAGTAAAGATAAACGGAAAACCCTGTAATGAATAAAAGAATGCTTAGTGTGATTGTGCCAAAAGGAATATCCTTTCTCCTTGCAAAGACCGCATAAAGCAGGGGAATGAGCATAAAACCGGCTATATGGTGATTGCCCATGCCGAGCCCTAAGATAAAAGATGAGATTAATATGCTCCGGAAGAAATCGGTTTCTTTTAAGGCCCTCAGCCCTAAATAAAATATAAGGACGATTAAAAAAGTATTTAGCGTATAAACCTCTGCCTTTGAAGACTCAAGGATAAAGTTGGGCGAGGCTAAAACGGCAAGTGATGCAACTATGCCTGCGGCATAATTTTTTGTAAGGTAAAAGGCTGTCATGTAAGACAGCAGGACGGTCAGCGCCCCGAAAACAGCGCACACGAGATTGACCTTAAATGCAATGTTTCCAAACGGTATGAAAGTCAGAAGCTTCCCAAGCAGTAAGAATAACGGATAGCCGGGCGGATGCGCCGAACCGAGGGAATATGATGAAGCGGTAAAAATACCGCTGTCGCCGACATAAACAGTTGGGGCTAAGGAATAAACAAGTATTAAGGAGAATGAAAGCAGGAATAATAAAAGCCTGGGGAAGACGGCTTCCCCAGGCTTTGAATCACAATGAGTTGCCACTAATCAGAATAAATAGTCTTGGTATGGATATTAACTCCGCCGTTGTCCCTTGCAGTTATTGACACGGCTGTTGTGCCAGACATGATACATGCAATCTGTCCGCTGCCTACAGCAGTAGACCAGAGGTTTCCCACGCCTGCCCATGGGGATTGTCTGCCCAATGCAGTCTGAGCGACTATATACTCGGCGCATACGCCTGCCACAGACAGTTCGGAATTTGTATCATCACTACCGTCAATAGCGCCGTTACCGTCAGTGTCATTTTCCCTTAATGTTGCGCCGGTGCCTGTTTTCAAAGAAGAATTAAGCCATGCCTGAAGTTCAGGCTCTGCAGCTGACGCAGACCTTGTGACAGCGCCCTTTCTGGACCTTTCCTGCATGCCGAGATATCCGGGTATTGCTATAGCAGCAAGGATACCGATGATTGCAACGACGATGAGCAGTTCAATAAGGGTAAAGCCTTTTTGCTCTTTTAAATTATCTACTGCCTTAAACATTACCTTTCCTCCTTTTCTGAATTAAATTATTAAATCACAGGTCGTTAGCGACCTTCGTACAAGCCTTGAGTCTTTTTTCGGGTGGTCTCACCTCCTTTTAAATTACCTTATTAAAGTATAGTCATTTTATATATTATGTCAAGCTTTTTCGTATGCGTTTGACTTAAGCATACCACTCTGGAAAAGAAAGTTAATGTGACATAAATCACATAATCGGTATTTTTTTAAAGAAAGCGGGTTTAAGGAGTATATATCTGTTGTCAAGGATTTCAACCTCGCCCCCCTTTAAAAACCTGCTTATAAAGCGGGTTACAGTTTCTCTTGAGACAGAGGCATACCCAGCAATATCCTCATGGGTGAGTTTTAAAGAGATGATAGTCCCTCTCATATCTTTTACCCCGTACTGCGAACCGATGAGATTAAGAATTGCCCTGACCCTTTGTTCGGCTCCGGCAAAGCGCGACACCTTAAGCATCAGCCATGCCTCCCTTAATCTCTGGCAAAGCATCGGGACAATCTCTTTCAGGACTTTGGTGTTTTTTAATAAATATTTCTCAAAATCCTCTTTTGTTATTATCCAGACATCTGAATCCTCCATTGCTATGACGGTAGCAGGCGCGGTTTTTCCGTCAAGCAGCGACATCTCTCCGAAGAAAGAGCTTTTCTTACGGATTGCAAGTATCTGCTCTTTTCCCTCAACGCTTGTCTGCACTACCTTTACCATTCCGGAATAAACGATATACATGTAATTATGAGTATCTTCTTCCAGCAGAATTATCTCGTTTTTTGAAAAATGTTTTTTCTGGAAGATTTGTTCCATGCCGGATAGTTCTTCGTCTGAAAGGCAGGCTAAAAACGGGATGGTTTTTATAATGTTATAAGGCTTGGATTCCATATGTACATTAATTATGCAACATTGCAAAGTATTCGGCAAGTGCATGGCATTATCTGTCATCGGGCAGTTGACAACAGGCGCTTTATCAATTAATTTAATCCATGCCGTATTTTCTGCTAAAAAGACTTTTGCTGATGGCACCAATGATACTTGGCATTACCCTTATAACCTTTGTAATCATACACCTTGCCCCAGGCGGGCCGGCAGAGATTCAGGCGGAGATGAGTTTAAAGGCATCTGCGCAGGCAATTGAGAACTTAAAAAGGCTTTACGGGCTTGATAAACCCCTGCATGTGCAGTACATAGACTGGCTGAAGAGATTTGTGTTTTTTGATTTTGGAACATCTTTTGTTGACGGCAGGCAGGTCCTTGAAAAAATTACAGAACGGATTCCCATAACATTAACCATAAACGTCATATCACTTTTTTTGATATTTCTCATTGCCCTTCCGCTTGGGATTTTCTCGGCGGTTAAACAGAACTCTTTATTTGATAAAATCACAACGGTCTCAGTATTTATCGGTTTTTCAACGCCGCATTTCTGGCTTGCGCTGCTTTTGATGATTTTATTCAGCATTAAGCTTGGCTGGCTTCCCATATCAGGACTGCAGAGCCTTGATGTAAGTGATATGAACCGGCTTCAGCTTTTTATGGACAGGGCGCATCATCTTATACTGCCAATTTTTGTCGGCTCCTTCGGAGGGGTTGCAGGGTTAAGCCGTTACAGCCGTTCAAATATGCTTGAAGTGATAAGGCAGGATTATATAAAAACCGCCAGGGCCAAAGGGCTTAAAAACTCGGAGGTGATTTTTAAACATGCCTTCCGCAATGCCTTAATGCCGGTTGTTACTATCCTCGGGCTTTCGGTCCCGGGGCTTATAGGCGGCAGCGTAATAATTGAAACACTGTTTTCCATTCCGGGCATGGGACAGCTTTTTTATTCATCTGCAATGTCAAGAGATTATCCTGTAATAATGGGGATACTCGTTATCGGGGCCTTCCTGACGCTTGTCGGCAACCGCCTTGCAGATATCGGGTATGCGCTTGTTGACCCGAGGGTGAAGATTGGGGGAAAAGGTTGAAGGTTGAGGGTTGAAGGATAATGAGGCAGATGAGGCTGTTTAACGTTATCTGGAGGCGGTTCTGCAGAAACAGGCTGGCCCTGTTCAGCGCCGTGATAATTATTTTTCTGATAGTTATTTCGCTGTCAGCGCCGCTTATCGCCCCCTATGACCCTGCGGATATAGATATCACCAATGTGCTTTCTCCGCCGAGTGGAGCGCATCCTCTTGGGACCGACGACCTCGGAAGGGATTTGCTGTCAAGGATGATCTGGGGCAGCCGCATATCGCTGTCAGTTGGTTTTGCGGCTGTAGGCATTGCGATAATCACAGGCATTATTGTCGGCGCTGTTGCCGGCTATTACGGCGGATGGATTGATACGGCGCTCATGCGGTTTGTTGATATAATGCTTACATTCCCCACATTGTTTTTGATACTTGCAGTTGTTGCAATCATAGGCCCCGGCATTTTTTTAATCATGCTGATAATAGGTTTGACGGGGTGGATGGATGTTGCGAGGCTTGTCAGGGCGGAGTTTCTGACATTAAAAGAGCGGGACTTTGTCTGGGCTGCAAGGTCCATAGGCGTAAAGGATGCGGGTATTATCTTCCGCCATATTCTGCCGAATGCCCTTGCCCCTGTTTTTGTCGCCGCAACTATGGGGATTGCAGGCGCAATACTTACCGAGTCCGGCCTTTCATTTTTAGGCCTCGGCGTTCAGCCGCCGGTGCCGAGCTGGGGCAACATATTGACGTCAGGGAAAGACAACATTGAAATAGCGTGGTGGCTTTCTGTATTTCCCGGGCTTGCCATCTTATTTACCGTTTTGAGCTATAACCTTATGGGAGAAGGCCTGAGGGATGCCATTGACCCGAGACTATGGGGAAGCGGAGAAGAGTAAAAAACAGATACAGGATTCAGAGTGCAAGACTTGTCTGCCTAAGGCGGATTATAGCTGAAATAATGTCAAATTCTAAAACCCAAATTTCAAATTCTGACCCCCCAACCTTCATTTGGCATTTGAATTTTGTAATTAGACATTTTACTTACATCTGTTTTTATACGCCTTGAAAATCTCTTCTTTTGTCAGCAGGATTTTGACAGGTATGCCCAATGCCTCTATCGCCTCCCTGCCGCCTTCCTGCCTGTCTATAAGCACAAGGACGCCTGCGACCTTCAGCCCGCATTCTCCGGCTTTTTTAATTGCCTCAATACTTGAGCCTCCGGTTGTGATGACGTCCTCCACGATTATGACCTTATCGCCTTTTTTTACATGGCCCTCTATCCACTGCATGGTGCCGTGTTTTTTGGCGGCCTTTCTTACGACAAATGCCTCCATATTTTTCCCCTTGAGATGTGCCGTATAGGCAATTGCATTTGCAACGGGGTCTGCGCCCAGCGTGAGTCCTCCGACTGCTTTAATCCCGCCCGGCTTCCACTTTTCAATTATTTTATACAAAAGATTGCCTATGAGATATTTTCCTTCTGAATTAAGAGTTGTTAGTTTGCAGTTAAAATAAAAATTGCTTTTTTTCCCTGAAGCAAGGGTGAATGAAGGTTTTTTTGTGAATTTAAAAGAACGCGCAAGTATTAATTCAATAAGCCGCTGTTTCATTTCAGCAGGGTTCAAAATTCGTGACCCTTGACGCGTAACGCGTAACGGGTCACGAATTTTGAAATCTTTACCCCTTGCCCCCTTGAATCCTTGCCCCCTTCTCATATCTTGTACCTTGATTTCTGAATTTTATCCCTGTAATTTGATACCTCAAGTCCTTTTTGCTCATAGCCTTTGCGTCCCATTATCCCATAGGTCAGATTCTTGCCCTCTTCCACTGCAGGCTGGTCAAAGGGATTTATCCCGTAAAGCATGCCTGTTACGGCAGTCACGAGTTCAAAAAACAAAAAGAGCTGTCCGGTGTAATACGCATCTATCATCGGGACATTAAGCCTCATATTCGGGACGCCTGCCTTCTGAAGCGCAAGCTCTGTAGCCTCCTGTTCTGCCTTAATCAATTTGCAAAAACTATGCCCTGATAATTCATGCCTTCCACGTCTTCGAATACTTTTGGTATCTTGAAATCTGCATCTTTAGCTAAGATAATAGCATACAATAACATCTTAGGCAAAGGTGATATGGAGAGTTTATTTTTTTGAATAACCCTTGTATAATAATTTAGTATTAAAAATATAATGAACTTACGAATATTACCACGCATAAGGATGTTGATATAATATTACTGTGTGGGGAGGGAGGTCTAATTTATCAAAGATAAAATTATTGGATTCTCTGAACGATTTTGTAAATAGTTATCTTTTCTTTTTTTAGAATATCCCGGAAATTATAATGGAGAGCAATAGTATGAAGGAAATATTAAAAGTTGATGTCGGTCATTTGCTTGACGAAGAAGATACTAAGAACTTTATTTCTTTGTCCACTTTTAATTCTTTTCATGAAAAATATAATTCTTGTTTTGATGAAATTCGGGCATCTTTGGAACAGAAAATATCACCGATTACTCGTTCATTTTTGACAGAGTCCTCTATATTAGCTATCAAAGATATAGCTGAATCTTTACGAGGGAAATATGAAAATATACTTGTTATTGGTATTGGAGGCTCCACATTAGGCTTTAGGACAATCGTTCAATATCTTAAAGGGCCTTTTCGTAATTTTGAAGCTATATTACGTGATTGGCCACGTGTTTTTGTTCTGGACAATGTGGATCCTATACTTGCAAAGCATTTGGGGGATATCCTTGATTTCAGGAAAACTGCTCTCGTTTATATAAGCAAGTCAGGTTCTACGCCCGAACCAGCAGCAAACTTCGTTTACTTTTATAAAAAGTATAGAGAAGCTGGAGGTTTTACAAAAGATATAGTCATTATTTGCGATCCGGGGGATAATGGTATTAACCGCATAGCAAGAAATATTGGATGCCACATACTGCATGTCCCTTCCGACTTGCCTGGCAGATACTCAGTTTTATCTCCGGTCGGATTCCTACCTTCTGAACTTATTGGTATAGATAGCAGAGAACTTTTAGAGGGTGCAGCCAAAATGCATCATGCAATTGTTAGCACCCCAGCCCAACAAAATGCTATATTTACACTAGGATCTTGCTTATCGGAACTATCCAACAACGGCAAGTCAATTCACGTATTATTCAATTATAGTAATATTCTTTCTGAATTTGGCCTTTGGTTCGTTCAATTATGGTCAGAAAGCCTTGGGAAGAAAAAGTCTACAACTGGAAATGTTATCAACGCAGGTACAACACCACTTGCCGCTTTAGGGGCTACGGATCAACATTCGCTTTTGCAGCTTTTTAAAGAAGGGCCAGACGATAAAGTTTTCGGTTTCATTACAGTTGATGATTTTCCATCCGATATTACACTAACTAATGAATTCCCCTCTGAAGTGGAATATTCTTACTTCGCCGGACATACTTTGAGTGAGCAACTTAAGATTGAGCAACTATCTACTGAGATAAGTTTAGTGCGGGCTAACCGTCCTTGCTATCGAATTTTTCTTAAAGACATCTCTGCTTCTACCTTGGGGGCACTATTTTACTTTATGGAGTCACTTGTTGTTTTTACTGCCAAACTTTGGAATGTCAACCCGTTTGATCAACCTGGGGTAGAGGAAGGAAAAAATATTACATATTCTCTCATGGGAAGGAAAGACCACGCTTCTATGCGTTCACAATATGAAGCCGAATTGGCTGCATTCGATAATGAACGTAAACTATTTCTATTTTAGAATAAGGGTAAGAAAGTATTAGTCACTTTAGGCTTATGAGGAAAAATGTTGCATTAATAACCTTAAATCCCACGCTTGATATATTTTTTCAAGGAGAAGACTTTTCTTTTAACCAAAAGATATTTACAAAACATAGTTGTATTGCTGCTGGTGGATCGGCAGTTAACGTTGCAAGAGGGCTTCAAGGGCTTAAGCGTTCTTTCAAACTTTATATTATTATTGGAGGGGAGATTGGTACGTTAGTAAGGATGGATCTGGTTAAAGAGGGGGTTCCATTTTGCTTCTCTGAGAATAAGGAGGAAACCCGAGTTACCTCAATATTAATGAGTGGTAATAACAGAAAAATGTTTGTTGCACCTTCCCCTAAGATTGATTCAGCTACACTTAGAAAATTTATTTATGATTACTATTCCGAAATTGCTGATAACACGGTCGTTTTAATCGGCGGAAGTGTTCCAGATGAGTTTTCTGAGCGCATTATCTTAGACTTAGTGAATTCACTTATTAAGCAAGGGGTAAAAGTAATTGTTGATTCAAGAGGTACATTCGCGCAAAATGTATATAAGAAAACCCCTTATTTTATTAAGTATAACAATCAAGGTATCTCAAGAATTAACCGGGACATCCAAGCTGCTTGTAATTTACATAAGAAAGGGGTTGCCCTTGTGGTACTTAATACCGAAAGATACTGTTATGCAATTTACGATAATTATATTTGGCGCTATCCAAACTTCACACAATTTACCAAGCGTATATATGGAAGAGGCGATGCTTTTCTTGCTGGAGCGATTAGTGCCCTTCTGGATAAATGTAGTTTTGGTGAAGCAGTCCAGTTTGCCATTGCCTGTGGAGCATCTTTCACTCGTGATTTTCCTCTTGGTGAAATTTCTCGCAAACTAATTCCGAACTATCTTTGTAACATACAATGTGACATAACACAAAGAATAATATGAAAAAAATTATAAACTTCTTAATAGGAAAGCACTCTGTTATTACATTAGTTACGATATTATTTATACTTGACATCCTTCTTATTGCAAGTCTTATTGCTCCCCAGGTGTTACAGTTTTTAATAGAAAAACATCTTTTTGAAATAGTAGTTCTGACTACACTTGTCGAGGTACTTCTTCTTCTATCAACCAGCCTTTGGCGAGTAACACCTTTAGCCATTGGATCTGAAGAGGAGGCACAAGAAAAAGTACGATATCTATTAAAGGAAGATACTGCTATTAAATCAATAAATGTTTTATCTGCTGGACTATCTTCTCGATCCTCCTTTTTACGTGAGCTCATAGAATCACATAGAAAATATAAAATCGAAATAATTACTTGTTTTAGTGAAAGAAGCCCTAATCCTGATCCAAGGGATCGTGAAAAACTTGGGCCAGCTATGTATTATAAAATTATACATGACCTTGAACTGGATGTCCCAGATGTAGAATCTCGGCTAAAGATATATAGGTCACATAATACGCCTTCATTCCGCTGCATTTTATTAGCAGATTCCCGTGGTCCGCGTTATGGTATTGTCGGATGGTACACATATTATGACAGAAACACAAAAATTGCTGGACGCCGCAATATACAAATCTTTGTAGATAGAACAACAGAAACTGGTGTTGCTTTACTCCACTTTGCAGAAAAAAAATTCCAAGAATATACAAGTAACCAAGAGGCAGAAATTCTTTGGCCTACAAGGAAATGAAGCAGCAGAATGATTTATTGCTAATAAATCCTGGCATATATTCTAGTACAAGAAGTTATGGTCAAATGCTTCATGAACCAACCATGGGTCTATATGTCCTCAGAGACTATTTAACAAATAGAGGTTTTAAAATAGAAATTCTGGATGGAGCTTATAAAAAATTAGACAAAGCGGAAATTTTAAAGAGAATACAAGTCTCTGCAGTAGTTGGCTTCTATGCTGTCTACACAAATATGAAAACTATTTTTGAATTATCTTCTCTTATCAAGGATAAAAATCCTAACTCTATTATACTTATAGGAGGTCCTAATTGGCCGGCTGGGAGAGAAATCTTATTGGCTGAATCTAATATTGATATTGTAATTAAGGGTGAAGGGGAAAGTAGTCTTGAGAAAATTCTTCTACGATTAAAAGATGGTGGAGGTGTTACACCTGAAATTACAAACGGTACTTTTTTACGATTTTCAGGACAAATAATTAATGCGGGCAAGGATTCTTCTCTACAAGTTTCTTCAAAGAATTCAAAGCCTATTTCTATACAGTTTAATGTGCCTAATATGAAGAAATCCATATTGAAGCTGATCACCGCGAAAGGGTGTCCCAATAGGTGCCACTTTTGCCCCTCTCCGAAATGGCAAGAACTGGCAAGTATAGAGAAATTAGTACAGGTAATGGAGGCAGCTTGGCATAAAGGAATAGATACCTTCTATATTGCTGATGAGAATTTTTGCCCACCAAAATTATCTCATCGAACAATTCTTTTTTGCAATTTAGTAAAGAATTGCGACCTAAAAAAGGCCCGTCTTTACCTTAAGCTTTTTCTTGAACCACACATGCCTTTAGATGCATTAAATCAGTTGAGTCAAATTGCTCATATTACTGCTTTCGTTGGATTTGAGAGTTTTTCTGATAATACCTTAAAATTTCTAGGCAAGAATACTACTAGACAAAACAATTTGCTATTCTGGAATACAGCAAGAAAATTTGGAATTAACATACTTCCAGGTATCATAACATTACATCCTTTTTTATCACCTGAAGAACTTCTTGATCTTATTAATGTTTTATCAATGCACAATGCATTATCATGGCGTCTATTGTTAAAAAAATTAGATTTGTATCCGGGAACTCATTTATTGACAAAAATGAAATCAAAATTTCCCGATTTAATAAAAAATGAATTTTCATCTTTTATTCACCCATCATACTGGAGCTACGCCTATGATAAAAATTTAGGAAGACCTATAATGGCTAATATAGAAAAAGCTTTTATGTTTATAGCCGAGCAGAATGAAGTAAAAGAGCTATATTCCTTGATGTTCGATTTAAGTTTCGTTGTAGAGAAGAAAGAGGGGAAAATCGTAGATAGATACTATTCTATCCGATCAGACTTTGTCAGATACACCAGAAAGTTAGCTCTGAAAATTGTCAAAATCATTACACAAAATCCGGATGTAAACTTTAAAAAACAACTGGATCCCTCAATATCACAATATCTTAATGTAATTGATATAATTCTTAAAAACTGTAGGAAACTTTTTTGGAGTTACGACAGTAAAAGAGATCAAGTGTAACCTTTACTACGTTCGCAATGACCCATGCGTGTCGTTTTGACATTCTACTCTAAATTTTATATTTTGACTTTTGTATTTTCTCCCTGTAGTTTGACACTTCCCGTCCTTTATTTTCATAGCCCTCACGGCCCATTATCCCATAGGTTAAATGCTCGCTTTCCTCTACCCCCGGCTGGTCAAAGGGATTTATCCCGTAAAGCATGCCTGTTACGGCAGTTACAAGTTCAAAAAACAGGAAGATTTGACCCGTGTAATATGCATCTATCATGGGCACATTAAGCCGCATATTGGGGATGCCTGCTTTCTGAAGCGCAAGCTCCGTAGCCTCCTGTTCTGCCTTAATCAGCTCTCCGAGACTGTGATTTTTCAGGTAGCCCATGGAGCCTGAGTCTTCCTTTAAAATAAGCATATCTGAGCCGTAATCATCAATTTTTATAAAGGTTACGGCCTTGTCTGCCGGACCCTCTATCCAGAGCTGAAGCTGTGAATGCTGGTCAGTTGTGCCTAATGACGGATACGGCGTCTGTCCCGCGCCATTTTTTCCAAGGCTCTCTGCCCATAACTGGCAGTACCATTCAGAAAAGGTTTTCAGCCTGTCGGAATACGGAAGCAGCACTGATATATTTCTCCCTTTCTTTTTGTCAATGAGATACATAAGGGATGCGGCCATGTATGCAGGATTTTTCCATATATCTTCATCACTGCATTTTTTGAGCATGTCGCGCGCGCCCTTCAGCAGCCCGTTTATATTTATTCCTGCAACCGCGGACGATAAAAGCCCGACCGGACTGAGGACAGAGTATCTGCCGCCTACATCAGGCGGAACAGGCAAGGTCCTGAAGCCGGTTTTCGCGGCTATTTCCCTCAGGGCGCCTTTTTCCGGGTCCGTAGTTGCAATAATCCGTTTTGAAAATTTATCTCCGTGCACTTCTTTTAAGGCATTCATCAGGATTAAAAAAGAAGCCATTGTTTCAACCGTGCTGCCTGATTTTGTGATGACATTTACCGTGGTCCTCTTTAGGTCAACAATTGACAGTATTGATGTAAGAGTGCCGGGGTCTACATTATCGTAAATAAAAATCTTTGGGGAGTGTTTAAGGTTGTAAAACGGTTTTAAGGCCTGAAGTATTGCCTTTGGCCCCAGAGCCGAACCGCCGATACCGAGAAGCAAAAAAAAGTCAGAGGTATTTTTTACATTATCCGCCATCAGGCTTATCTGTTCGGTATTTTCAGATGGCAGGTTCAGAAAGTGAAATTCACGGTTTTTTTTCTGTGTTATGTCCGCATGAATTATCTTAAGCCTGTCTTTAAGGGCGTTTATGTCTTCAGGGGTCAGCCCCTGAGCAGTCATCATATTTGTAAAATCCAAGGTTATCATTTAACGCTCCCCTCTTAACTTTAAATTTTGCTCTGTCTCATCCCTTCAACAAGTATCAAAACAAAAACTACGGTAAAGCCAAATAGCAATCCGAAGACATTGACTATTTTAAAATAAACAAGAATAAAAATTGCAGAAAATAATAAAAGCAGCCGTATCATATTTAAAAATACAATCTTTGCCGCTGCCTTTTCCGTGCCGATAAGTCCTGAAACGCTTCGCGCCAGCCCCCTCAGGTTCAGGAGTCCGAACAGCCCGCCAATTAAAATTCCCAGCGGCAGCCGCTCTTGTTTCAGAAACACAGATGCAATTGCAGCCGGCACGAGGATAATGATGCTTTTTTTGATTACGCCTTTTAAAAGTTCCATATCGAAAAATTTTAATTTTACTTTTTCAATTTTGCATTTTCTTCATCCGCGCCTGCCTTAAATGCGATTTTAAACAAATGTTTAAAACCGGCTGCAATGCCCAGAAGCAGAAAAATTATGGTAAACCACGGGTATGTGTTTAAATACCTGTCAACAAGGTAATATCCAAGCGCAAAGCCAATAAATGTGCTTAGGACAAGATTTATCCCGACTGTGCTTGCTGTGGCAAGCAGGCGAAAAAATTCCCGCCCGGGTTTTTTCTCAGGAGAATTCCGTTGTCCGGTATTGTCAGTCATTTGAAAAAGTTTAGCAAAAAGAACAGAAAATTCAAAGGAATAAAAAATTTGTTATAATCTGTAAATGTTTGAAGCAGTGATACTTGGCATTGTTCAGGGGCTGACGGAGTTCCTTCCTGTAAGCAGTTCGGCGCATCTGATACTATTCCCGTGGTTTTTCAGATGGCAGGGGATTATAGACAGCCTTGCCTTTGATGTTGCGCTGCATACAGGCACTCTCATGGCGCTTTTGTTTTATTTCAGGAAGGACTGGATTGAATTATTAAAGACCTCTGTAAATAAAGACTGCATGCTCTGGAAGATTATTATCGGAACTATACCTGCAGGTGTTGCCGGTGTCTTCCTGCATGATTTGATTGAAGAAAACAGAAGCCCCGGCATCATTGCCTTCACCCTCTGCATTGTCTCTCTGTTTATGATTTTGTCGGAAAGAAATTACGGTAAATCAGAGCGTACGGGGATTGAAAAGGTCAGTTTCGGAAATTCCTTGTTCATCGGCATTGCGCAGGCATTTGCCCTTATCCCGGGCGTATCAAGGTCAGGGATAACGATTGTCGCCGGGCTTGTAAAAGGCATGAAAAGAGAAGATGCCGCAAGATTTTCATTTCTTTTAAGCACGCCTGCTATTGCCGGGGCGAGCCTTCTTGAGGCAAGAAAACTGCTCCATGCTCCGGATGTTCAATATGACATTTTCATTGCCGGCACGGTTGTTTCGGCAGTCACGGGTTATTTTGCAATAAAATACCTTCTCAGATTTCTGCAGCGCCATTCCATTGCACCATTTGCCTATTATCGTTTTTTTCTTGCTTTTGTTATCATATTATCCGTATTGACAAAAAACTGATTAACCACAGAGAGCACAGAGGGAATATCTTCCCGATAATCGCATTTAATAAATAGCAGAAGTAGGGTATAATATCAGGCAAAAGCAAAATATAAAACACTGGGGATATTTGGAGGCAGTATGTTTATAAAATTATTAAAATTAATCTCAGTGTCCTCTGTGGTTTATTTTTTCCTATATTATGGACAGGGCTGAAAAGATAAAGGACGAGATATCAGGAATCCTTGCCATAATCCTGTGTGTAGTTATTCTCATAAGCCTTTTAAGCCATGACCCATGGGACCCCTCAATTTTCACTCACCTGCCCAAAAATGAGAGCATCAGGAATCTCCTTGGCCCGTTTGGCTCCTATCTGTCTGATATACTGCTTCAGGTTGCCGGCTTCACTGCTTATGTCATTCCGTTAACTCTGGCTTTGTACGGCGCAAGAAGACTGCTCAAAAAAGAAAAAAAACCACGGCTGATTGCATCTTCAGGCGTAGTTGTGCTGATGTTGTCCCTGTCTGCCCTGCTGGCCCTTGTTTTTAAAGGCTCTTCCGGAGGGATTTTAGGTTTTCTCATAACAAAAATTTCAGTCAAGGTCATCTCAACCACAGGCGCTTATCTTCTTTTTATCCCGCTTATCCTTGTCAGCCTGATGTACCTCCTGCCGTTTTCAGTGGTTGATGTTTTAAAGACAGCCATCGGGAAGGCTGCAAAAACTAAAACAACGATTAGACCGGTTCCCGTGCCGGCTGTGACAGAAAAAAAGAAAGAGGCTTTGCAATCAGAAGGCATAATAGTTGCTCCGCCGCCCTACAAACAGGAGGCGCTTCCCTTTGTTTATCCGGAGCCCAAAATAAGACCTGCTCCAAGGTTTAAGGGTGATTATGAACTGCCCAGGATTTCATTTTTAAAAGATCCTCCGCCGTTTAACTCAAGGCCTACAAAAGAAGATCTTTTGCTTGGTTCGGGCATTCTTGAGAAAAAACTTCAGGATTTTTCCATAGAAGGCAGGGTTACGCATGTATCGCCGGGTCCCATTGTAACAATGTTTGAATTTGAACCTGCTCCAGGAGTCAAAATACAGAAAGTCCTGTCTTTGGCAGACGACCTTGCGCTGTCGCTTAAGGCTGTCAATGTGCGGGTTTCCCCGATCCCGGGCCGAGCGACAATCGGCATTGAGGTGCCGAACAAGGAACGTGAAGATGTATTTCTTAAAGACATTTTGTCGTCCGATGCATTCAGAAAAAGCCCTTCCAAACTTACCCTTGCCCTCGGGAAAGACATATTCGGCAATCCAATTGTAGCTGATCTGAACCGCATGCCGCATTTGCTTGTTGCAGGAGCCACGGGTTCCGGCAAGAGCGTTGCCATAAACGCAATGGTTTTGAGCCTGCTTTACAGGGCCAAGCCCACGGAGTTAAAGCTGTTGATGATAGACCCTAAAATGCTTGAACTTCCGGTTTATGATGCAATCCCTCACCTCATGCTTCCTGTAATCACATCTCCCAGGGATGCCGCAGAATCTCTTAAGAAAGTCGTCCTTGAGATGGAGCGCAGATACATGATTCTGTCTGAGACAGGCGCAAGAAACATTGAGGCGTATAATAAAAAGGTTAAGTCAATTGCGGGGAGCGAGACCCTGCCGTATCTTGTGATATTTATTGATGAACTTGCAGACCTTATGCTTGTCTCGGCGCATGAAGTTGAGGACTCAATTGCAAGACTGGCACAAATGGCAAGGGCCGCCGGGATTCACCTTATACTTGCCACACAGAGGCCGTCGGTTGACGTAATCACAGGCGTAATCAAGGCTAATTTTTCTTCAAGGATATCGTTTCAGGTTTCTTCCAAAGTGGATTCCCGGATAATCCTTGATACCTATGGCGCAGAAAGGCTTCTGGGAAAGGGCGATATGCTGTTTATGAGCGCAGGCAGCAGGATCATGCGTGTGCACGGCGCTTATGTAGGCGAGGAAGAAATAAAAGAGGTAGTTGACTTTATAAAGGCGCAGGGAAGCCCTGACTATACGGCATTTGAGACCTTTACATTTAAAGAGACCGAAGATGCGGCCGGCGAGGACAGGGATGAGCTTTATCATCAGGCAAAAGACCTGATTCTCTCTACAGGACAAGCATCAATATCATACATACAACGGAGGCTGAAAATAGGCTATAATAGGGCGGCAAGGATTATGGAGATGATGGAGGAAGACGGACTCGTAGGCCCGCCGGGAGAAGCAGGCAAACCCAGGGAAATACTGAAGAGGAGGCTATGAAAAAACAGTTATCAGTTATCAGTTATCAGTTATCAGTTAAAAGACTGTTTACTGTTCACTGTTTACTGTTCACTGTTTTATTGACTGTTCACTGTTTACTGTTCACTGCCGTTTATGCTGCAACTGTTGATGAGATTGTTGAGTCTCTGCAGAAAAAGTATGAGGGAATAAATGATGTCCGGGGGAAGTTTTCGCAGAAAAGTTATATAAAGGACATTGAAAAAACAGAACGATATGAGGGAAGATTTTTCATATCCATGAAGCCGGTGATGAAAATGAAATGGCTATACACCAGTCCGCGGGATGAAGAGGTCTTTATAAACGGCGCTGACATCTGGGTTTACAAAAGGTCTGAGAAGCAGGCGCTTAAGGGCAAATTCGGCAAAGACTCTTATGGTCAGATCCCCATGGCGCTTTTAAACAGCATCGGGAATTTAAAGGCAAATTTTGATATAAGCGCGTTGAAGGATGATACCCTTGAGCTGAAACCAAAACAGCAGATGGGCTTTATAAAAAAAATACACCTTATTACGGACACAAAAGACTTTCCGGTAGAATCATTTACCATGTTTGATGTTTACGGCAACAGGATTGAAATAGCATTAAAAGACGCTCAGATAAATTCCGGCATTGGAGAGCAGGTTTTTATTTTCAAAGCGCCCTCAGGCGTGGATGTATTTGAATTTAATCCGTAAAACAAAGCAATAAGCAGCAAGCGGCAAAGGGAGGATTAAATGGCTTCAAAGGGAAAGGGCAAGCCCGGGACTAAAAACCATCATATATTATTAATTTTGCTTCTTATTGCAGGGGTGGTTTTTTTTCTTCACAAAGAGGCAAGCAAAGAAAGTGTGCGGAAGGATATTTCTGCTCTATTTAAGACAGAGCCAAAGCCTTCAGCGCTTCTTAGAGTGGCGGTTGTGATAGATGATTTAAGTTCAAGCAAAAAAAAGGCTGAGGAGGTTTTAAAGATCAGCCCGGCGCTTACACTCTCTGTGCTGCCGCAGGAAACGTATACAAAATGGGTTGCAGAAGAGGGGCATAAGCTTGGGCATGACATCGTAGGGCATATACCGATGGAGGCTAAGGAGCCGCATAAGCTCGGCAGGGGCGGGCTTTACACATGGATGTCAGACGATGAAATCCTTAAGACGCTTCAGGAGGACATAAACTCAATACCGCATATTAAAGGCGTAAGCAATCACATGGGCTCTGCATTCACAGAGGATGAACGCGCAATGAAGGCACTGTTTTCAGGGATAAAAAAGCACAACCTTTTTTTCCTTGACAGCATTACTACTCCGAAATCAGCAGGTGCAAAAACAGCAGGCGCGCATGGGATAAAGCTGTTTAAGCGCGATGTCTTTCTTGATGAAAAGGACACCCCGGAGGACATTAAAGCCCAGTGGGATAAAACGGTAAAAATTGCAAAAGAAAAGGGATATGCGGTTGTCCTTGCCCATCCAAGAAAAAACACAATTAAATTTTTGAAAAATGTTATTCGGGATAATAAAGAGGTAATGATTGTGCCTCTGTCTGAAGCGGCAAAGCCTTGACCTAAAACCCCCTCCCCTTGCGGGAGGGGGCGAGGGGGAGGGGTAACTTTTAAAGTTCACCCCCACCCAACCCTCTCCCGTCAAGGGAGAGGGAATAGTTTTAGAATGGAGGAATTATGGATATTAATTTTGTGCTGAAGGTTCAGGATGCTAAAATGTCAGATGTGCAGAAGGCGCTGCAAGCTGCCGGCATAAAGGTTACAAGCATTATTGAGGTATTTAAAGAGGGTATTGAAGCCAAGCCTGCTGAAGAGGTAAAGGCGCAGGCATAAAGTGCATTAGTTAATATTTGTCTTTATAGATTTTGTAAAACTATCGTCAATCTAACAGAATATGTGGCGCTCCGCCCACACCCGGGTTACCTTTCTTGCGTGCCCAAGAAACGTAACCCAAAGAAGGGCACCCTGCGAAGATTTCCGGGCGGTTCGTTCAGTCAGTCTCCGGTAAATTAATTCAAACTCAGCCCTTCGGTCTTCAAACATGAATTAATTTTTAACCCTGCGACTTCCTGCTCTCTCCTGAAATCTTCGAAAGGGGTTATAAAATAGTAGTTCAAGGGTTCCCCTTCAGATATTTTAGGTTTCAGGCGAAAATGAAAGGGATAAAGAGTGAATTTATGTCTGATGCCCCGACTTGTCGGGGCAGAGTTGAATCACTCCCCTTTCATTGAGTATGAAACCGTTAAAAAATAGCTGGGGGCCACATTTCTTTGGATACTTTCTTTGGTGGTCAAAGAAAGTATCTCCGTCTGAAAGACATAAAAAGTATATTCATTTATTGGTTGTAAATACTGTAAGTATAAATCGCAGCTATACAGGATGCGCCAGATATTATGCCATTAGCTCTTTTCCCATAACGACTGCGTCTTCGTCAGGCATCTGGTAATAATGGCGCCTTTTGTACATGATATTGAATCTGAATTTTTCATAAAGCCTTATGGCAGGTATATTTGACTCCCTTACCTCAAGTATTACAAAATTCACTCCCTGCGCTGATCTTTTAAATTCTTCAAGCGCATTTTGAAGAAGGGCGCTTGCGCTTCCCGTGCGCCTGAATTCGGGAGCGACGGCAAGATTAAGAATATGAACAGTATCTATAATTACCCTTGCACAGATATAACCGATAATTTTTCCATTTGAAACAGCTACTGTAAAGATAGTCTCTTTGTGCATCAGTTCATACTTAAACGAACCCTGCGACCATGGAAGAGTGAATGAGGCATTCTCAATCTCCATAATCTCAGGCAGGTCTGATGCGTTAGCTTCTCTGATGAAAAAATCAGGCATATGCGGGAATGCAATTCATTTAATTGTAATTTTTAATCAAAGAATTCCACGAAGCTTAGCTTCGGGATATAAATTATCGTTTCTTGTTGTCATTCCCGCTTGTCGGGAATCTTTCTCAGAGAGATTCTGGACAAGCCAGAATGACGGTTTAGATACCTCGTCCCGAAATGTCGGGAGTGCTGGGTGGTTCATTTTGTTTTATCTCTGCCTCTGACTTCCTTAAATAAAACGGGGCGAGGCTCACGGGGTCGGCAATTGTGCCCTCCTTTAATTTTTCAAGTGCAATCTCGCCGACTGCTGAGGCCGAAGGTATCATCTTTGCCGCCGGTGCAAATAAAGCGGCATCCCCGAGGACATCTTCAATGAATTTTCTATAAATCTTTGCGCCTTCTCCCATAAAAACGGCTGGTCCTTTTATCTGTCTTAAAAAATCAGCGGGATTTATTGCGGTCTCAGGCACAATCTTTGTGCATATGCCCCTTTCCCATTTATAAAGCCCTGCATACACCTCATTTTTCCTTGCGTCAAGCAGGGGGCATATAAAGTGCGGGCAAAACGGCAGGGTCCTTGCAAATGCATCAAGCGTGGGTACGGATATGATTGGTCTGCCGGTTGAATATGAAAAGCCTTTTGCAGTGCTCAAGCCGATTCTAAGCCCTGTGAAAGAGCCAGGCCCGATGGACACTGCAAATGCGTCAATATCTTTGATTGAGATGCGGGAGGCATTCAGGAGATATTCAATGGAAGGCATCAGCCTTTCAGCATGAGCCACGCTGATGTTTACCCGTATCTCGCCGATTAGCTCTTCGTCTGAAACAATCGCGGCGCTGCCCGCCATAGTGGCTGTCTCTAATGCAAGTATTTTCATGGGGATAGTTTAACTGAAAGGATTGGCAGAGTAAACAGCAGAAGGGTTGTTCGCTTTCATTTTTGCTTGATTTTACCTAAGCTGTTTTATAAATGGCAGATGGCTTCTCTCATTTCTTTTTGGGGGATTACTATTTTCTCGCGTTTTGCGCCGGAGCGGATTTCTTTGATGTCTGCCACTATTTTTACAATGTTATTGCATTTTTCCTGAAGCATTTGCGTGTACAAAAACCGTATCAGCTTATCATAGCCAATGCTGATCTTCTCCGCTTCATTTTCCCACCTTGATACTGTTACCTTGTGAACACTGAGTATTTGGGCTAATTCATTTGCCTTCAGATTCATCTGTTTCCTCAGGAACTTTAATTCATTGCCTGTCAAGGGTGAATCTTTTCTGACCAGGTCTTTTGCAATTAGTCCATGGAGACCATAAATATTAGGGATATTCGGGATAACTTCCCCGCATTTGCATTTATATACATCCGTCTCAAGGAACACATTGTCCAAGCCGGATTCCGTGTAATGATGCAGGGCGCTTTTCTTAATTGTCTTTTTTCCACATACAGGGCAATTCATTTTTCTCCCTTTCTAAAAAACGGTAATAATGAGGATAAAATTCTCCTTTTCATTTATATCAGTTGTTACCGTTATGTTTTTGGCGTCTATCCCGTTTCCGGTGATGTTGTATTTCCAGCGGTTTGTTCTTATATCCAGTTCAGGCTCATTAATAACTCTGCCGTTTCTGAATGCGTACAGAACATCCTGCATCGTGATATTCCGCTCCTGCATTCTTTGTTTAGAATGCTTTGTTGGTCTTACACTGCCATTCCGCGCAATTGATTTGATTAGCTGTGTTGCTTGAGATTTTGCATAAGGCTTGTTGCTTTCATTGCCTCGTTTAAATGTTAACATAATGTTAACTCCCTGTCAATCAGATTCTATAGCGCCAACTGTCTTTATCAGCTTTTAATTTTATACTAACTGTGTAATTATACAATATTATTGAGGAGTTGGCAGAAAAAATTATATTCTGGAAGCATTGCATTTTGCGATACCGCATCCCACCCGGCAGCTAATATGCCCGTGCCTTTTTCCTCTTGAAATATATCCACCCTAATATATCCAGTCTTTTCCCAGATTATTAAGAAACCCAGCGACATTACATGATTTAAGGAAGTCGAAATTAAGAAAAGAATCTTTCATGGAAAAATAAAACTTTTTAGGACACAAATAATTTTTTTTGATCTTATTAATTAATTTTTTTACTGCTTCAAAAAACTCAAGATTAAATTTAACAGGGTCATTAAGCATTTCCTTATCAATAAATTCTCTTTCCGTCCAAACGTTCTGGAATATTTTCTTCGATTTAAATCGCCTGTTCTTTATTCCCCAAACTTCTGCTATAACTCTATAACACTCTATAGGATTTTCTATCTTAATAGCTATAAATCCAGCTATATCATTGTAATACATCGGAGATGGATATTTATTTTCTATGGCCCTTAAAACTATTCTTTCAAGTTCTTTTGGATTTTTTCCGTAATACTTACCACTACTGCGTTTAAAAGAGGCTGCAACTTTTTTAGCCTCCTTATTGCGTAAATTCTGGAATTGTTTCGGACTATGCAAATAAAACGGGATCGTGAAAATTGGGAATATTAAATATTGGGCCATAGCGGTTGCCTTGTAAAAGATATCATTTTCGTCCTTCAATAATCGCAATCTCTTCCGGCGTAAGGCCGTAGAGGGCGTAGACCATTTCGTCGATTTGTTTTTCGAGGGCGCCTGTCTGCGTGCAACGCACAGGCAGAGAGGTGTCGGCGTTAGATAATTCCCCCTTAGAAAAGGGGGATGAAGGGGGTTGTTTTTTGGCGGTGAGGATTTGGTTGACAAGGGTGACTATAGAAACTTTTTGTTTATCGGTGGTTTTAACTACTGGCACTGTTCCGACATACATTGGTTTATATTCCAGAAAGCCGCCTGAACGCACTGCTGCTTGCATGCTGATCCACCATTTGCAAAGCGGTGAATTGAGAACAGCTAAAAGGTAGACGTCATTTGTTGGAATTATAACGGCGGGTGCACTCACGTAACATGCCTCTTCATCAATAGCAAACTTTGGTTCAGTAGCGAGATTACCCCAGGTTATCTTCGGCTGCTCGAATTCCTGATAATAAGCGCATGACCGCAGCTCCCACCAGAATTTCCCCTGATCGTCTCTCTGCTGTAATTTATCTTTCCACTGTGTCAGATGGTCATGAATTGATGGGTAAGTTTCCTTGAAGATTTTTTTTGCTTTGGATTCTGCCTTCTCATCTGACCAGGGCCAGTGATGATTAGAACTGCTTTGGATATTAATAAGATACAGCCCTGCCCATTCAGCCGTCCACTTTTTAATGTCCCGTCCTCTCAGCCACGGCTTGATAAGTTCATTTGATTTCGGATCTTCTTTTATCAGCCTCTTTCGCGTATCTAAATCAATCACGAAGGCTTCATTTAATCCAGTCTTAATTCCATAATAAAATTTCCCATGTACATATTCGCCCAGCGGCATTCCGGCTTTGCGTAGCTTCTCCATCAATGCTATGACCTCAGGTTGTTCAAGATTCCAGCCTTCCGGCCTAAGCGCCAATATCGGCATCTCGAAACCAATTATCCCAATGGTTTCATCAATATGAGCAAGTTGTTCTTCTGTTGTAAATGTTACAGCGAAAGTTTTGTCTTGTTCAGACGGCTTTCGCTTTTCTACGAGTAAAACCGAAGGATAAGTAGTCGCATCAAATATCGGCAAGTCGCAAAAATCTATGACAATTTTTGGCGTTGCTTTGGTAGCCAACAGCGCCCTTGTGTTTTTGCCGTATCCAGCACGCATGAACTTATTCGGCGCGATAAAGCAGAGATGTCCATCGGACTTGAGCACATCCAGCCCCCGATGGTAAAAATAGGTATATATATCTGCCGTACCGCAGAAGAACTCGCCAAATTGCTTTTTTAGCTCCGGTTTCATATCTTTGATAGCTTCGTGCCGCACATACGGCGGGTTTGCTATGACAATATCAAAACCACCCCCCTTAATAAGAGGGGACACAGAGGGGTTAAAGATCTCACTGAAATAAATCTTGAAATCAAAGTGCTTGTCATCATTTGTGATCTCGCGTATGAGGTTATCAATCTCATTTTTAAATTCGGTCTTCTTTTTCGGATTCGTCTCTTCAAAGAATTTGCCTTTAAGGTCTTCAAACTTTAGCAAAGCCTGATGATGGAACATCAGGTTCACACCCAACAGCGAATTGCCACAGACAATTTTATAATCCAGATTCGGCAAGGGCTTTATCTGCTTGATGTCTTCCTCATCTACCATCAGCGACAGCCACAGGCGGAGCTTGGCGATCTCTACCGCGCCCGGATCGATGTCCACGCCGTAGAGTGATTTTTCTATGCACTCGCGTTTGAAATTGTAGGGAGTTCTTTCAGCCCCCCTCTCCCTTGCCCTCTCCCGCCGGGGGAGAGGGGACCCATCTATTTCCCCTCCCTTGATAGGAGGGGAGGAAGGGGAGGGTGATAAATAAGCGCTCAGTATCTGCCTTGTCTTTACAATCTCGCTCATCATGCCCACAGGGAAAGCCCCTGAGCCGATTGCCGGATCGCAGACTTTGATATTGGCAAGCTTTTCGTCAATGAGCACGGCATTCTGACGGATTCTTTCCGGCAGTTTATGATAATAAGTATCCGTCTCTCTTCCCTTGGCGACGACAGTTGCCTCATTCTCGCCCACCTGCTCGCCGTATTTGATGAGGGTTTCAATGTCTTCTCTGGAAGGGACTGGATTCCCGTCTTTGCAGGAATGACAAGAAGATGAGGGGGAATGACAATCAGATAGTTCTGTCGCCAGATAACTGATAAGGCTCTGCCGGCACATATAGTGAACAATTTCGCGCGGTGTGTAGTAGGTGCCTTTGGATTTTCGGTCTTTAACTTCCAGCAGATTTTCAAAAACTTTGCCTAACATCTCAGGGTCAACAGCCACTTCTTTTTCCAGCGGCTCGTCCTCTTTGACAGTAAAATTGTAACGGTCAAAGATGTCCAAAATACCATTGCCCTTATCACCTTCTTTTGTCTTGAAAGAATTAGAGAAAAGTTCATTCGGTAGAATGATATCGGTGTGCACCCAGTCATAATTGTTTATGGGGTCAAAGAGTCCGCCGTTTAAGAAAGGGATTTTGCAGTTGAAGCGGCTGTAATATCCATCATCATGGCTCCGGTCAATGCGAAGCGCCTCGTAAAAAAGAGGCTCTAAAATATCGTTAAAGAAATTGGTGTATGTGCCGTGCCTGCCCTCAAATAGTTCCCTCAAGAAATGTTTAGTGCCGGTTCCCCACTCAGTATCCCTTTTGACTCCAAACCATCCCTTTTTCTGCAAGAAATAGAGAAATACGATTTGCCCCAAAAGTTTCTTTGCAAAGTCAACGGTGTTAACGCCCTTGGCTTCAAAATCTGCCTTGATTTTTTTATCTCCAGAAACAACTTCATCCAGAGTTTCTTTAGTCCGCAGAAAAAGGTCGCGGTATTTTTCAAAGAACTCTTTGGTGACTTTCTCAATATTAAATGTTTCTTCAAGCTCTGCAAGTGTGGGTTTGTGCTCGTCATCAGCAATAATCGGGTAAAGCTTGCTTTGTGCAGTATGACTATTTTCATTCTTGCCGACCAGAAAAGACCATCTGCGTGCAGGGGTAAATTCTTCTTTGACTTTGACCTTGCTGTTTTTCCCTTCTTCAAAGCGGTAGTCCATCTTAACCAGAGAGAACCGCCAGTCCTCTCCATTCGGTGACACAAATGCTGCGAGGGCGGCGTCTTTCATCTCGCCGCCGCGACTGCCGTTTAAGTACCACGCGATAAAATTTCTCTGCATGGTGCGGGCGCGTTCAATGGATGTTTTTTTCTTGAGCTTTACAACAAGGATGTCAATCTTATGATCACCGGCAGAATATTTTCCGATGCGCTCAAGAGTGCTTATATATTGCTCATATGCGTCAGGTATGAGATTGCCTTTGTAAGAAAATGGAGCGTCTTCTATAGAGTTCAGAAGATTTTTTATAAAGCCGGTGAACATGCCCTTATCAAAAGAACTTTCAAAAGTCTCTTTAACAATATCCTGAGCCTGTTGCTTATCCATGTTATTTATTGGGTAGTTTCTTAGTCTTTGAAGGCTGTTGCAGGAAATTGGTTTTAGTAACAACAGATCTGCCGAGTCTCTTCTCAAGCTGTTTTCTGGCATTGCCGGCAATATCCCCTCCGGCTTTGGCATCTGATTTCAATTTACTTATGCCTTGGGAATCTTCCGTGCGGTGAATCTCTGTGGTGGATTTTTCACCAAGCATGTTAAAGATCAGTTCAAAATCATCCATGTGATCCCGCAGGTTTTCACGCTTTAAACCCTTGAGATTCTTATATTCACCCGGCGTTACTCCAAAAGTGGCTTTGGATATCTCAGCAGTCAGAATTTCATAGTCCTTCTCTTCTTTTGCTCCCCGCTCTTTCCATTCATCAGTCAGCTCTTCTCTGATAGCTATTCCGCGCATCCTTTTTTCAATCCAGTCGTCTGGATAGCCCTTGAGTTTATACAGCATTCTTGTTCTTTTGGTGGCAAGTTCAGGATTTTCTATTTCCTGTACTCGTTCATAACCGACTTTTGCTAACCATCTTTTGAAGGGTTCTGCTTTGGGCGAAGGGATAGACTGGATAATACGGAAAACCCCTTCGGTATTGGCACAGTTAATTTTCTGTTGTCCGCCCTCAGTCTTTATAAAAAGGGGGGTGGCAATTTGCCCCCACCCTTTTGAAAGTTCCGGATCGCGTCTCCGCATATCTTTAAGGTATCCATCAGGCTGTAAAGAGTCAGTTAAAGCTGCCACGACATCGACAATAACAAACCACCATTCATCATTATGGAGTGTCTTTCTGATTTTCCTGCCTTTAAACAATGCTATTTTTGTGTCTTCCATATCTATCCTCCTATCAAATACATTGATAATATTACCTCTCTCTTGCTGAAGGATTGAGGATGGCGCTCTGCATAGTGCCCTGAAAGAAAGCGCTCAGGTATCTGCGTTTGAAGAACTGCCAGAACTTTCAATGGGTTCATTATTTCTTTTTTGAGCTCATCCAATGCCTTTAGCGTCTCTTTGGCTGTCTGTTTGGGGATGCCGCCTTCTTCAAGCTGGAGGAAGACCCTTTTAAGAATAAAGCTCCTGCTCATCGGTTAACTGCTTTGTGTTCTTCATTGTTGCCTTGAGGATTCCAAGTATCCGGCCTGCGCTGTCCCTCCCGGCTCTGCCATGTGCTTCCGGCATTCCATCTGTAGTGGCAAAAACAAATGCCCCTTTATTCATATCAAGAAGTTCGTAAAACCTCTCCGGCAGTTTAAGCCTTTTGTTTTCAAACCCGCTTTCAAGGATTGCGGCGGCAGAGATGAAATCAAGTTCCTGTGCGTTTTTAGTATCACCTGCCATGAAGAACTTTTGCAGTTTTCCACGGCGGAAATAGGTTATAAGAGAATCCTGAAATCCCCCCTCGCCCCCCTTTACTAAAGGGGGGATGGGGGGATTTTTGGCTGACCGCGCCTTTTTCGGAAGCTTCTTTATTTTTTCAAAGGTGTCGGGGTCTTTGTCCCTCAAGTCCTTTATTACTTTAAGGTATTTAAGCTCCGAGGTATCGTCTCCATCATCGCCTATGATCGCTTTATTGGATATTAGTCTGTTGAAGAGTTCGTGAGATCCCACTGGTTCGCCTTCTGTCAGGAGCGCCGCATCGCCACCAAGCAGAGTAAGAAATGCGCTTATTTTTGCTTCTGCCGCCTCTTCAAGCTTTATCTGATCATTGGACTGCTTTGTCGGGAAAAAGTTAAAGGTATAAATTTTGTCAAATTCTGTGTCAATCCTATTGATGCGTCCGACCCTCTGCATCATACGCGTCGGGTTCCATGGTATGTCATAATTAATTACCACATTGGACCGATGCAGGTTTACGCCTTCAGAGAGGACTTCGGTTGAAACCAAAATGCGGTAATCATCTTTTGGATGCCGGGCTTTGGCGTCAAAGTTTTCAATCACCTTGTCGCGAACAGCCTCCCCAGAGCCGCCTGAAAAACAGAGACTCTCGCCGGGAAAGCTCTTCTCTATATTTTTGGTAAGATATTCGGCAGTTTCCCTGGATTCGGTAAAGATAATGAGTTTGTTTTGTTTCAGGGTTTGTTTTTTGGAGAGTGCATTCAGAAATGTAAGCAGCTTTGGGTCCCGATCAACTTTCTGCCATAAGGTCTTAACCTGTTTTAGAATTGCAGAATCGCTTTGCAGGTCGTTGATAAACCCATCTGTAAATTCCTTGCTATCGTATTTGTCGGCTTTCCTCTCATCAATTAATTGCTGTATCGCCTGATCATCATCATTTTCTAATAACTCAAAAATTTTGTTAGTATGTTTTTTACTCACATACACATTCCCTTTTTTAAATTCCTTGATAAACATCTCATAAGAATGAATGAAACGGTCGATTGAATTTTTAAAGGCAAAGAAGCTGCTTTCCAGTCTCTTCACAAGAAGGATCCTCATGAATTTGCCCATATTTTCCTGTGCTAATCTGGTGGGTTGGTCAGTTACTCCTTTGTAATATTCAGGCAGCAAAGGAGTATAGCGTGAATATTTAAACTTTTGCACAATAAGTTCTATCGTCTTATTGAATATTTCATCTTCAATATCATTGAGTTCATAAAATAGCGGTTCAGGGTTTTTAACTTCTGGAAATTTAAGGTTCTGATGTTTAAGATCATCAGCAAAATATTTTGTAATCTCTGTTCTTGTGCGCCGCACCATCAGATATTTGAGCACCTTATCCCGGATTTCACGGGCATTCTCCTTTACAACCCTGATGTATTCATGATAATCCTTCTGACGGTCAAGTCCCTTAAGCTTCTTCTCAAGCCTTCCGAAAAATGCCTCAAGGTCTGGCAGATTTGGGATAGTGCTCTTTTTGGATTTCTGAAAGAGCTTAATCTGACTCAGGATGTCTTTAGGAGAGTTGTTGTACGGGGTTGCGGTAACGAGTATTACACGCTTGCTTCTGCATATCTCAGCAAGCATTTCATAGGTGATGTTTGTTTCTGTCCTAAAGCGGTGTGCCTCATCAATGATGATATTGGAATATTTGTCCGTTCCCTTATCCAGTATGTCTTGAAGTTTGCCAATGGATTCAAAGTCAGCCGGTATTCTGAAATCGGAAAAGGCATTGGGCCACGAGCCGGGGTTTGTTTTATCAAGAAGCACAGGCGGTGCAATTACAAGGGTCCTGCCGTCTATCTGTCCAGCAAGAAGCGCGGCGATATATGTTTTGCCAAGTCCTACTACATCGGAGATAAATACGCCTCCATATTCCTCCAGTATTTTTTTGGCGTTAAGTATCGCCTGCTCCTGATACTCTAATCTTTTGAAATTCTGCGGGAGATATTTTGCAAAGACCTCAGCAGAGCTGCTAAGCTCATCTTTGAAATACTCATAGAGACATTTCAGATATAGCTGATATGGAGTAATATTTTGATTGAGCCATGTTTTGCCTTCAATGGTGTCAATGTATTTTTCACTGACATTAACGGCATCTTTCCAGAGATGTTCAAATTTATCTTTTGCAAATTCATAGTCAGAGCGGTTCTTGAGTTCCACATTAAATTCAAGATTATCTATTAAACCAGCCTCAGTAAAATTGCTTGAGCCTGTTATAACTCTGCCGGCGTCCCTGTCGCCTTCAGCAAAGGTCATAATGTAAAGTTTGGCATGTATATTTTGTGACGGGTATGCCCTGATTTCCAATTTGCCGCCACGAATCCATTCAATAAATTTTACAACGCCATCTTCCACCTTCCGGTTGTCGTCGGAATCCTCCATCTCTTTTTCCACCAAACCTTCAATCGCCTGCTTTGTTTCCGAATGAGAGAACTGAAGAGCTTGCTGGTTTTCATGCGATGCAGTTTTTAATAAATCATAGGTCTGCCTGTTTGTGCTTATGCCGATAAGGATCCTGATTTTATCGGTATTTTCTAACGACCTATAAATGGCATGGAAACCGCTTGTATAAAAATAACCGACAAGACAGTCAAAGAGCCTTGTATCTTTGATAAGAACCTCAAACCTTTGTTTAAGGCTCTGCCCGCCTTCGTTGGTTATAAAGGTGAGGTCAAGATTTGTTCTCTGCATAGGGTAAGGTATCAATTATCGCCCGATTTTTCAAGGAGGATGTCTATTGGATATGTTTCTCCCTCATAAAAAAATAACCCCGCCAGAGGCCAGGAGGCTGATCCGACGGGGAGCAGATAACAAACCAGTACGCGCACGTATCTTGTTGTCTCAGGTCTTTGTTGCTTCGGTGTCAGCGTCTCCGGCGGATTGAAGTTCTTCTTTGTGGCCGCAGTCTTTTTTAAGGCAGGCCAGCACCTCTTCTTTTTTGGTCCGCTTCTCAATCAGTATGCCTGCCCCGCATTTGGGGCATTTTTTTGCAACAGGCCTGTACCATGTTGCAAACTTGCATTTTGGATAATTGCCGCAGCTAAAGAACAACTTACCGCGTTTTGTTTTCCTTTCAACAATATCTCCGCCGTCCTCAGGGCATTTAATGCCCGTGCTTAAGGGCTTTGCCGTTTTACATTCAGGATATTTACTGCACGCAAGGAATCTCCCGAACCGCCCTGTTTTAAGCACCATCGGAGAGCCGCACTTTGCGCATTTTTCATTAATCTCAGGCATTCCTGCTTCCGGCTTCTGCCCGTCTCCTTCAGATGTCTGTCCTTCAAGCGGCATTGTCGTCTTACATTCAGGATAGCCCGAACATGCCAGAAACCTTCCGTGCCGGCCCCATTTGATAATCATGGGCTTGCCGCACTTCTCACAGGTTTTATCAGTTGGAATATCCGCAGGCTTTACTCTGCCGGTGCTCTGCATTGCCTCTGTAATGTCTTTGTCAAAGGGCGTATAAAAATCATGCACAACCTTAATCCATTTAAGATCCCCCTCTTCAATCTTGTCAAGATTGTTTTCCATTTTTGCGGTGAAGCCGATGTCCATAAGCTCAGGGAATTTGTCCACAAGCAGGTCATTGACGACCATGCCGAGTTCTGTCGGCATAAACCTGCCCTCGGATTTCTCCACGTACTTCCTGTCCTGTATGGTTGAAAGTATTGTGGCATAGGTGCTCGGCCTTCCAATGCCCTTTGCCTCAAGGTCTTTGACAAGGGTGGCCTCTGTATATTTGGGCGGCGGTTGTGTGAAATGCTGTTTTGGGGAAATCTCCAGCACCTTCAGTGCATCGCCTTCGTTAAGCGAAGGTAGAAGTTCTTCTTCTTCCGCGGTTTCATCCGCACCCTCAATATAAACTGCCATGAAGCCCGGAAACTTGACAATGGTGCCTGTTGCGCGGAATTCAAATTGGGAATTAGGGTTTAGGGATTGGGGGTTAACGGCATCAATAGTAATGGTAGTCTGCTCAAGGAGCGCCGGTATCATCTGGCTTGCAAGGAAACGGTTCCAGATAAGGCTGTAAAGGTTAAAATGATCTTTTGACAGATGTTTTTTTATCCCCTCCGGAGCCCGCAGGATTGATGTAGGTCTTATAGCCTCATGCGCCTCCTGCGCCGTCTTCTTGCTTTTGTAAACAGGCGGTTTTTCAGGGGCGTAATTACTGCCGAATGCCTTGCCTATGTAAGCCTTTGCCTCCTGCTGTGCCTCTGCCGCGACTCTTACCGAGTCTGTCCTCATATATGTTATAAGACCAACCGAACCCTCTTCTCCAAGCTCAATCCCTTCGTAAAGCTGCTGAGCAATAAACATTGTCTTTTTTGCCGGGAAGCGAAGCTTTCTTGCCGCCTCCTGCTGAAGCGTGCTTGTGATAAATGGAGGAGGAGGCGTGCGTTTTTTGCCCTTTTTCTCAATCGTCCTTACTGTAAACGGTCTGCCGCTTAGTGTTTGGAGAATACCGTTTGCTTCCTGCTCATTTTTAATGTCAGCTTTCTGCCCGTTTATCTGAAATAGTTTCGCATGGAAAAAAGGCGGTTCCTTGCCTTCAAGTGTTGCCGTTATGCTCCAGTATTCCACGGAGGTAAATGCGGTTATCTCGCGTTCCCTGTCAACGACAAGCCTTAAGGCGACTGACTGAACCCTGCCTGCGCTCAGCCCCCGCCTTACTTTGCGCCATAAAAGCGGGGAAAGTTTGTAGCCGACGAGCCTGTCAAGAACCCTTCTTGCCTGCTGTGCATCAACGAGATTAAGATCAATCCTCCGTGGATGCTTGATGGCCTCTGTCACTGCCTTTTCAGTTATTTCATTAAAGGTAACCCTGAAAACCTTGCCTGAATCCCCGTTTAACTCCTCTGCTATATGCCATGCAATAGCCTCGCCCTCCCTGTCAGGGTCAGGCGCAAGAAAGACCCTGTCTGATTCTTTTGCCGCCTTTTTCAGCTCTTTTAAAACCTTTTCCTTGCCGCCGATAACCACATATGTAGGCTTAAAGTCTTTTTTAACATCTACGCCTAATTCTTTGGCAGGCAGGTCTTTTACATGACCGACTGATGCTTTAATAGAAAAACCGCTGCCAAGAAATTTGTTAAGGGTCTTTGCCTTTGCAGGCGACTCAACAATTAAAAGTGATTTCACCTGTGATGCTCCTCCTCTGTTTGATTATGATGTCTGTCAGCAATTAGCGGCAAGAAAATTTTTTCCATCCATCTGTCTTACAGCGCCTTTAAGTTCAAGGCTTAACAGTGTAGACAATGCCTCTGACGCAGGGATATTAACTTCTCTTGTGATTGCGTCTATATGCTTTGGCCCCTTGCACAGAATATTATAAACTTTTTTTTCAGCCTCAGTCATATGCGGCGCCGGAGCGGAAATATTCTGCTGTCTTTCTTCTGTCTGCGTTTCTTTAAGAATGCCTTTAATCTGAGGCGCCAGTTCATTAATGATTTCATCGGCGTTCTCAACGAGCTTGGCGCCCTTTTTTATAAGGTCGTTGGTCCCCTTAGAAGTCTTTGATGTTATATTTCCGGGCACGGCAAAGACTTCTCTGCCCTGCTCAAGGGCATACCCTACAGTAATCAGAGAGCCGCTGTCAACACCTGCCTCAATGACAAGCACGCCCAAAGACAGCCCGCTTATTATGCGGTTTCGCTTTGGAAAATTCCCTGTATTGGGCTTAGTCCCAAGCGGGAATTCGCTTATAAGAGCGCCGGACGGCATGAGCGCCCTCATCAGCCCCTTGTTTTCAAGGGGATAAGGCACATCAATGCCTGAGCCGAGCACTGCAAGCGTCCTGCCGCCTGCCATCAGCGCCCCTTTGTGCGATGCGCCGTCTATGCCTCTTGCCATTCCGCTTACAACAGTCAGCCCGTATGCAGCAAGTTTATAACTTATCCTCTCGGCAACCTGAAGCCCGTAGTCTGTCGGAGTCCTTGAGCCGACTATTGCCATGGCGTACTTATCGTCATCTCTAAGATCGCCTTTAACATACAGCAAAAGCGGAGCGTCTGGTATCTGCCTCAGCCGCTCAGGATACAGAGGGTCTTTAAAGGGGAGTATTTTTACATTATTTTTTTTTGCGTAACTAATCTCTTTGTCAACAACATCCCACTGCCTGAAGCCGGCAATGCTTTTTGCCCTATTTTCGCCTATGCCTTCAATTTTTCTCAGCTCGCCAGCCGGCATCTGAAAAATATTCTCAGGGCTTCCAAAGGCAGACAAAAGCCGCCTTGCATAAAAAGGGCCTATGTCAGGCAACAGATTGAGGGCAAGCCAGTATTTAAGGTCAGACATAACAAAAATGTTATTCGTTATTTGTTAATTGTTAATCGTATAACTAATAACCAATAACTAATAACAGTCTTTCAGATTTTTCCTTTTTGAAATTTTCTTGTTTTGAGCCTTAACGCATTAAGCTTTATAAAGCCCTCTGCGTCTTTCTGGTTGTAAACCCGTTCAGCCTCAAATGTGGCAAGCTGAGGCTTGTATAAAGACACCGGAGATTTTCTTCCGGTTACCGTGCAGTTCCCCTTGTAGAGTTTGAGCCTTACGGCGCCTGTAACTCCCTTTTGTGATTTATCAATAAAATTCTGAAGCGCCTCTCTCTCCGGCGAAAACCAGTAGCCGTAATATATAAGCTCCGCATATTTCGGCATCAGTGAATCTCTTAGGTGCATTACCTCCCGGTCCATTGTTATGGACTCAATTGCCCTGTGTGCCGTATGAAGTACGGTCCCGCCCGGAGTTTCATAAACCCCGCGTGATTTTATGCCTACAAATCTGTTTTCAACAATATCAAGCCTGCCGATTCCGTGTCTTCCTGCAATTGAATTAAGGGCTTTAAGCAGGGATGCAGGGGAAAGCCTTTTTCCATTTAGCGATACCGGGTCGCCGTCCTTGTATCCGATCTCCAGATACACAGGCTTTAACAGCGCCTTTTCAGGCGATGCAGTCAGGGTAAACATGTCTTCAGGCGGCTCTGCCCACGGGTCTTCTAAAATCCCGCCCTCATAACTTATATGAAAAAGATTCCGGTCAGTGCTGTAAGGTTTTGCCTTGGTGGCAGTTACGGGGATATAGTGCGCCTTTGCATAATTTATCAGCGACCCCCTTGAATTAAACGACCATTCCCTCCATGGAGCTATGACTTTTATATCAGGTTTAAGCGCATAGTAAGTAAGCTCAAAGCGCGCCTGATCATTACCCTTGCCCGTTGCACCGTGCGCAACTGCATCGGCATTTTCCTTTTTTGCTATTTCAATTTGCGCTTTGGCTATAAGAGGCCTTGCGATTGAAGTGCCCAGAAGATATGCTCCCTCATAAACCGCGCCTGCCCGGAGCATGGGGAATATGTAGTTTTTTGCAAACTCCTCCTTCAAGTCAACCACATAAGCCTTTGAGGCGCCGGTCTTAAGAGCCTTGCTTTTTACTGTTTTTAATTCCTCTTCCTGCCCTAAGTCTGCGCAGAATGCAATAACCTCGCACCCGTAAGTCTCCTTAAGCCACTTTATTGCAACTGATGTATCAAGTCCGCCCGAATAAGCCAAAACAATTTTATTAATCTTCATATTTGTTTTCTCCCTGAATTTTATAAACATATCACAAAGGTTCTAAAAATGTAAAATGCGGGGAAATTTAACAAGGAAGGATTTTATATTTTCCCCGCCCCTCTTGTTGTCATTTGGAGGATAGGAGATATTTTAATAGGAACAGTCATTTTACGGTTAACCCGCTTAACTTATAACAGCCTCTATCAAAACCTTTCTGGCAGGCAATGGTGAAGTCTTCCTTTGCGTTATTAATCGCCCCTGACTCGTAATAAGCTTGCCCGCGATTATAATAAAGGTATGCGTTGTTTGTCTTGTCCTTCCATACTGCGTAATCGTATTTATCTATAGCAATTGTAAAATTATTAATTGCTTTGTTATACTGTCCCATGAGTGCATAAATATTGCCAAGATAAGCATGAGACTCAATCATAAAAAAACTTTGTTTTGATATTTCAAAGTATTTAGTAGCTGCGGTTAGATCGTTTTTATCAAAGTAAGCCACCCCGAGTTGAAAATATCCTCTTGCTTTCCCAGGGCTTTTTCTTATCACATCCTCCCATAACTTTACCTTATCCTGCCATACGGCATTTCTCTGATAAGCGGCGATGGAAAGGGAAAGAACTACAGCAGCAAGCAGTAAGACCGTAATGCGTGATGCGTGATGAGAAAGAAAGGATGAAGGTTGAAGGTTGAAGGATGAAAGATAAGGACTAAAATAAAAAACGGCTGAGACAAAGGCAATTATTAACCCTATGCTTGGCAGATAAACTCTATGCTCAAAAATTACATCCACAATCGGTATAAAGCTTGATTCAACAGACAGGGTTATGAAGAACCAGAAAAGGCCGAAGGCGGTGAGGCGTAAATAGTGAACAGTGAACAGTGAACAGTGAACGGTGAACGGTGAACGACCCCCTTTTATTCCCCCTTTGTCAAAGGGGCCTGCCTGTCCGGTAGGCAGGGATAGAGGCCTATGACTCGGAGCCAACGGCTCATAGAGGGGATTTTTTGAATAATAAAATAGATAAACGGCAAGTCCGAGAATAGACAATAAAAGCAGAAACGACAGGAACACGTTTGGATTTAGAAATGAGTTATATATTGGATAGTCATAGTCAAGGTTTTGGTTCAAAGGGGAAAATAGTAGTCTTATATAAGTGACGATTACCCTTGACTGTGTAAAAAAGTATTCCCACCTTGATATGGTAACAACTTGGACTTTTGTTGTTTCACTAATACTTTCAATCAAATCTTCAGTGCTTTTACTGAAGTCAATAATGCCTAATGGGATGATGAGCAGGGTGAGGAGAAAAGGGATAAGATAGAGAAAACGTAAGGCGTAAAGTGTGAGGCGTGAGGCGTAGCCGCAGGCTTTAGCCTGCGAATTTGGAGAGAAAAAAACAAATTCATAAAGGACAATGATTATAGGGAGGGTGAAGGCAATTTCCTTAGTTTTCATGGCAAGGACAGCAGAAAGGACAGAGCCCAGATACCAGAACACAGATGACAGACTAAAGATTTTTTGCCTTTTGTCTGTGTTCTGTGTTCTGTGCTCTATGTTCTGAGTTCTGAATTTCACATACATCACCAGACTTAGGAGATAAAACATTGTTGCAAGGGATGTAAACCTCTGGACAATGTAAGTGACTGCCTGCGTCTGAATAGGATGAGAGATAAAGATAAGGGCGGAGAAAAGGGCAATTAAGTTTATTGACTGTTGACCGTTAACCGTTGACAGTGAATCCTGCCCCTCTGCCACTTTGTCCCTTTGTCCCTTTGCCACTCTAAAGAATGTCAGCAGCACAAGCCAGTACACAAGCAGTGCGTTTATGATATGGATTGAGAGGTTGACGATATGATAACCTGTGACATCAAGACCGTGCAGTCTATAATTTAGTGCAAAAGCGAGATAGCCTATAAAGCGGTTTTTAAAAGTGTTGTACAAGGGAAATTCTTTTGCCTTTGAAGGTTCTGCAAAATATTGAAGGTCTTTGATAATAGGATTTTCTACAATGTTGAATGCGTCATCAAAATAAAATGGAGCATTAAGGGTATTGGAGTAAGCAAGCAGACCGATAACAGCAATCAGTATGAGATGAAAGATTGGGTTAAACGGAAATGCTGTCTTAATGTTAACCGCTTGTGAATCTGATTGCATTCTTTCCCTCATTTTTTAATTTGTATATCCTAGCTTGTCAGCTATGCGAAAATGCTCTTCAGCTTTATCAATGAGACCTTTTTTGCGGTATTCAACCCCTAAATAATAATGTGCTTTTGCAAAATCAGGTTTTAGAGTTAAAGAATTTTCAAGGTGCTTTATTGCATTATCAGTTAAACCTTTTAAACTGTATGAAATACCCATATTGTAATGTGCTTCTGAAGAATCAGGATTTAATTTTAGCGCAATCTGATAGGATTCTATGGCTTTATCTATCAGTCCTTGAGAGTGATAAATAATGCCGAGATTAATATAAGGCTCTGCGAAATCAGGGTTTAGTTTTAATGCAATCTCATAGTGTTCAATTGAGTTGCTTATTAAACCCATAGAATCATAAGCAGTCCCAATATTATTATGTATTATATGCGGAGATTCCGGATTTAGTCTTAATGCAGTCTGATAGTATTCTATGGCTTTAGCAAAAGCGCCTTGAGTGTAATAACTAAGACCAAGGTTAATGTAAGAATCAGGGAATTCCGGTTTTAATTGAGAGGCAAATAAAAAACATTTTATAGCTTTGTCTGTTAAGCCTTGTGATAGATAAGCCAAGCCCAGATTGAGATACCCGCCCTCTTTATTTGGACTCTTCCTTACAACATCTTCCCATAAACTTATGTCACTTTTCCATATAGTATTTCGTTCATAAGCGGCGATGGAGAACACAATAACAGCAGTAGTAAGTAGCAAGTAGCAAGTAGTAAGGGAAAGACGGGAGGAGTGATGAGAGGGGGAAGATGAAGGTTGAGGGTTGAAGGTTGAAGGTTGAAAAATGAGGGATGAAAGATAAGGAATGAAATAAAAGGCGACGCTGACAAAGGCGATTATTAACCCTATGCTTGGCAGATACAGCCTGTGTTCAAATATTACATCTTTTAGAGGAATAATAGATGATTCAATAGAGAGGGTTATAAAAAACCAGAAAAGGCCGAAGGCGGTGAGGCGTAAGAGGTAAGGTGTAAGACGTAAAACGTGAGGAGTAAGGCGTTCAGCGTAGCCGCAGAGCCTGCCCCGTACTTGATACGGGGCTTCAGCCTGCGTATCCGGGGTTTGTTGTTTGGTTTTTGAACAATAAAACAGATAAACCCCGAGCCCAAAAACAAACAATAAAAACATAAACGATAAAAATACATTCGGCTCAAAAAATGAATGATATACCGGATAGTCATAATCAAGGTTCTGGTTTATTGGTAAAAACAAGAGCCTTAAGT
>JACRGX010000007.1 GCA_016212185.1 Nitrospirota bacterium | reverse complement strand
GGGGAATAAAAGGGGGTCATTCACCGTTTACTGTTCACCGTTCACTGTTCACTGTTCACTATTTACGCATTACCGCCTTCGGCATTTTCTGGTTCTTCATAACCCTTTCTGTTGAATCAAGCATTATACCTACACGGGATATAATTTTTGAACACAGGCTTTACCTGCCAAGCATAGGTTTAATAATCGCCTTTGTCAGCGCCATTTTTCATTTCATTTCTTATTTTTCATCCTTCAACCTTCAACCTTCATCCTTCCTCTCTCGTCACGCATCACGAATTACGGTCTTAATGCTTGCTACTTTTGTTGTTGTTTCCCCCATCGCCACATATCAGAGAAATATTATATGGCAGGACGATATCACTCTATGGAGTGATGTCATCCGGAAATCTCCTCTGAATGCACGGGGATATAACAATCTGGGCGGCGCATTTGCCGCAAAGGGATTAACAGATAAGGCAATAGAGAATTACCAAATTGCAGTGAGACTAAAACCTGATTTTGGTCAAGCACATTACAATTTGGGCGTTGCCTTCGGCATTAAAGGTTTAACAGATTTATTAATAGAGCATCTCCAGATTGCATTAAAATTAGAGCCGGATTATCCATTACCGGAGGCATATTATAATCTTGGAATTGCCTATGAATCCAAAAGCTTATTAAATTTGGCAGCGCAGCATTACCGCACCGCATTAATGTTTAGACCTGACTTTACCGAGGCTCATGATAATTACGGGGTAGTTCTTTTTAAACAAGGCAGCATTGATGAAGCAATAAAAGAATTTCAAATTGCCTTGAAAATCAAACCTGATTATGCAAGAGCAATTGAAAACCTTCAAAACGCCTATATCTACAAAGAATCAAAAGACAAAAACAAATTTTAACTCTTTATTAATGACGTTATATATTTGACAAAGCCTCATGTTTATCAATATCATTTCTTCATGAAGATAATTGAGGGCATTGAAAACCTTGCTCAGAAATTCCGGCATCCTGTATTGACGATCGGCAATTTTGACGGAGTGCATTTAGGGCATCAGGAGATTTTCCGCCTGCTTAAGGAGAGGGCAAAAGAGAAAAACGGAACATCAATCGTCCTGACTTTTGAACCGCATCCGCTTAGAGTAATTGCGCCGGAGAGGGCTCCGAAACTGCTGTCAACATTCACCGATAAGGCAAACCTGATAAATGCATCCGGCATTGATATTATAATTTTTGCAAATTTTACCGCTGGATTTGCCCACATCAGGGCGGAGGATTTCGTAAGAGATTTCCTTGTAAATGCAATCAGGGTAAAAGAAATATTTATAGGCTCAAATTATCATTTCGGCAGGGGCAGAAAAGGCGATGCCGGTTATTTAAAAGAGTTGGGCAGGGAATACGGTTTTACAGTCACAATAGTAAATGAAATTACGATAAACGATGTCCCTGTAAGCAGTTCAAAGATAAGAACGCTCATTGCAAAAGGCAAAGTTGACGAGGCATCGGAGCTTCTTGGAAGAAATTATTCCATGGAGGGCATAGTCATAGAAGGCGCAAAACGCGGGAAAAGCCTCCTGAACACACCGACCGCAAATATATCCGCCCTGAATGATTTATTTCCGAAAGACGGGGTTTATGCCGTTACGGTTGAAATAAACGGAAAGACTTATGGCGGCGCGGCAAATATAGGGTATAACCCAACCTTTAACGTGAAAAAGCTTAGTTTTGAAGTGCACGTCCTTGACTTTGAGGGAAACCTTTTGGGCAAGATACTTAAAATTAAGTTTATTAAAAGACTCAGGGATGAAATAAAATTCACCCGCATTGAAGATTTAGCCGCACAAATGCAGAAAGATATACAAACGGTAAGGAAGATTTTAAGCTTATGAAAAAAAATAGTCTTATTAAAAAACTTATTTTGAAAAACAGAAGCTGCCGCAGGTTTTACGAAAAAGAAAAGATAAGCCTTAAAACTTTAAAAGAGCTCATTGAACTTGCAAGGCTTTCGGCGTCAAGCGCCAACCTTCAGCCGTTAAAATACATCCTTTCTTCTTCACAAGAGGACAATCAAAAAATATTTCCATGCCTGAAATGGGCCGGCTACCTGAAAGACTGGGGAGGGCCGGGCGCCGGAGAAATGCCTCCCGGATATGTGGTTGTCATGGGGGATACAAATATCAGTAAAGCCTTTGGCTATGATGCCGGAATTGCGGCACAGAGTATCTTGCTCGGCGCAGCAGAAAAGGGGCTTGGAGGATGCATCATTGCCTCTGTTGAACGTGAACGGCTCAGGGCCTCATTTAAAATAGCGGGGCATCTTGAAATACTTTTTGTCATCGCCCTCGGCAAACCCGGAGAAAAAGCGGTAATTGAACCTGTCGGAGCCGACGGCAGCATTAAATACTGGCGTGATAAAAAAGGCATTCACCATGTGCCCAAAAGGGCGCTGAAGGATATAATTGTAAATACTATGTAATTGTCTTTACTGCTGGGGTTTCCAGTATTCCGTAAATGTCCCATCTTTTGTAATCCAGACAACGTACGGCGCAGCTGTGACATCGCCTTTGGCGTCAAATTTTATTTTGTCGAGCGCGCCGCTGAATTCATTTGAATGAAGATTTGCAATAACCTTTTTGCCGTCTGTCGTCTCGGCGTTTTCTATGGCAGTAAGAAGTATATTCATTGCGTCATATGCATAAATTGAATACGGGCCCGGTTCCCCGAATCTCTGCCGGTATTTGTCAATAAACATCTTCGCCGACGGAATCTTGCCGGGGTCAGGGCTGAAAGTCAGATATGTTCCCTCTGCGGCTTTATTACCGGCTATTTCTATGAACTGGGGGTCAATAACGCCGTCTCCACTCATAAACGGAGTCTTTAACCCTATCTCCTTTGCCTGTTTGACAAGCAGTCCGGCCTCAGGATAGATGCCGCCGAAAAATACAAGTTCAGGCTTTGCATTTTTAATTGCAGTAAGCACTGCCTTAAAGTCTTTATCACCCTGAACAACGCCGCCGTAATAAACAACCTCTGCCATATCGCCTAAAAATTTTTTAAGTTCGTCAGCCAATCCCTGACCGTATGTAGTTTTATCATGTATGACCGCAATCTTCTTGATTTTAAGTTTTGACACAATAAATTCAGCTGCAACCTTGCCCTGCTGGTCGTCTCTGCCGCAGACCCTGAAAACGCCTGCATAGCCCCTGTCGGTAAATTGTGGGTTTGTTGAGGCAGGCGTTATCATGGGTATGCCGGCACGGTCATAAATATCAGATGCCGGGATGGAGCAGCTGCTGTTAAAATGTCCTATAATACCGATAACCTTCTGATTGACAAGCTTGTTGGCAATTGACACTGCCTGTTTAGGGTCCCTCTGGTCGTCCTCAATAAGAAGTTCAATCGTCTTGCCCAAAATTCCGCCCTGACTATTCCATTCTTCCATCGCAAGGGTTACGCCGTTTCTGAAATCCATGCCCATTTTTGCCTGATCTCCCGTCATCGGACCTGCAACGCCGATCCTGATGGTATCCGGTTCTTTAGTGCATCCCGACAAAACAATAATTAAAAATACGATTAATAAAAGTTTGCGGTACATTTTATACCTCCATGAAATCTTCATATGTTCCTTCTTTGATTTATTTGCCTCTTTAAAATATTTTCATTGCAGCTATTGCCATTGAACACAACCTTTCTGTATTTACGCTTGATCAGCACTTTAAACAAATCCCCGGGCTGAAACTTTATAGCCAATAACTCCTCCTGCTTCCTTGCACTTTACCCTTTACAAAAGTTTTGTATAACTTTCATAAACTCTTTTATATTAGCCTTAATATCCCCTGACAAAATCCCTGACGCTACTGCAACAGCATCAGCGCCGGCATTAAAAACACCGGAAACATTCTCAACCGTAATGCCGCCTATGGCAACTATAGGTATTGTAATATAACTTTTTATTTCTCTCAAGGCATTAATT